>NZ_JAPZEI010000002.1:300000-549619 GCF_027257905.1 Coraliomargarita parva | reverse complement strand
GTCGGATGGATCTGATAACGCTTCGCAATCTCGTGGATCGGGTGCTGTTCCCGCAGCGCCTCCAGCGCTACCTTGCTTTTGAACTCGGATGTGAACTTTCGTCTCTTTTTCATTGGTTGCTTTACTTAACCTCGGTGAAGCAACCTGTCCAACTTTACGGGGCCGGCTCAGTGGCCCCGGTTCGACACAAAGAAATGGTTCATCCCGGGTAGGTATTGTTCAAGGTTTCGCATCCAAAAACAATAAAAAGCTCACGCCTCTTTCGTAAGCTTTTTATGTCGAGTTTTTTACTCGTTTGTGCTCCTTAAGTTAGCGCCATTCGCGTTTTCCCCTTTTCAAGGCTTGGCGATTAAGACAATATTACGGACAGTTTACAATTTCCTATAGGTCTTCTAGAACAGCATTTACTCGAGTTTCTTTTTTAACGTAACCGTCTTCGCCGTACAATAAAATCAGAGGATCATCTAGAGGACCTCGCATACTAGACATTCTCTTCGGCTCGAAATCCCATTTTCGATATTCCGTAGTGATGGAGGGTACTCCAGCACCAAAAGTTTCTAAAAAGTAGCGATCTTTGGCTACAGTAATCCGAACGATAGGCTTATCTTCCGATAGAACAACTAGATGATTTTCAAGCAATATCAATTGAACCATATCTCCACTGGGTAAGTCCAAAGACATTGACCGCTTTCGCTCTTGGGAACATGAGCACATCAATAATACGAGCAAAAGCAAAGCAATAGGTTTAAACATGATAATGAAAAATTAATGCAAGTGTTCGTTCACAAATTTTGCTTTTGCACGATCAATATCCAACTTCGTCGGTGGTCCCCAATGTGACAAGTCATAATACGTAGTTCCTCCACGTTTCTCCCATCCGCCTGGAAGAAATGTTCGATTAACATATACCTGATACTCAGCTCTAACACGTATTTACGGCTTAAGATAACTAATCATTATTTCAACTCGGCGCGCTTCCAGCACACCGTCAGGGAGGCATACGGGGGCAAACGCAAAATATAAAGGCTTGACCAAGAACTACCCGCTCCCGGCCAGTTCAACCCCATTTTTCGCCTCCCTTTACCCTCGCCTACTCTTCGTCGACTTCGACCCATATGAAGCCGCGCTCGGAATGGGCAAAAGGGGGTCATGACATTACCTTTGTGGGCAAAAGAGGGTCATGTCATTACCTTTGTGGTTGATCTTCATCCGGAACTCCCCTCTCATCCTCTACCATGGCCCGCAGCCTTCGAATTGAAAAGGAGAACGGAGAATAGCTGCATAGGCAATACACCATAAAAAAAAGGGGTTCACCTCTCCTTTGACTCTCTAGACCGGCGTCGTGTCCGCCATAGCTCGCAAAGCGACGGCGCGAAGCCTTTCCCAAACCCATAGAGTTATAATGGGGCAAATAACGTACAAACAGGCAAGCATTGACAGCAAAATCTGCTTCATTCAGAAAGCTAACGCATTAAGGATAATTATAGAATAATGAGCGCATCCTCCTTCAAGGTTTTCCGTTTCAAGCACTGCATCACGCTGGCACTGCTTGTGTGCGTTGCACCCCTCACCCATGCCCTTACCTCCGGCGACTTCGAGTACACACTCATCAGTGGGGACACCGAAGTTGAGATTACAGGCTACACAGGATCGGGCGGTGCGATTGCCATTCCCACAACCATTGACGGAAAATCAGTCACATCCATCGGAGATTATGCGCTCTCCTACTGCTACAACCTAACCAGCGTGATCATCCCAGACAGCGTCACAACAATTGGGGAGTATGCATTTGAAGGCTGCTCGGGACTTACAAGCATTACCATCCCAAGTAGTGTCACATCCATCGGCAATTATGCGTTCTCAACATACTCTAACCTCAACAGCATTGATGTAGATATAAACAATTCATACTATTCCAGTGTTGACGGCGTATTATTTGATAAATCGCAAACGACCATCATCCAATACCCTCCGGGCAAAACTGGCTCTTACACGATTCCGGGAAGCGTCACAACTATCGGGACTGGCGTGTTCTATTACTGCTACGAACTCACAGCCATCACCATCCCAAGCAGCGTCACATCCATTGGGATAAGCGCTTTCGAGGGCTGCTACGGCCTCACTAGCATCGACATGCCAAGTAGTAATATCGTAGCCATCGCAGAGCGCGCATTCAGCGACTGCCCGGAACTGGCTAGTGTCACGATCCCGAGCAGCGTCACATCCATCGGTAGCCGTGCTTTCGAACGATGCTACGGGCTCACCAGTGTGACCATCCCGACCGGCATCACAGCCACCGAAGATTATGTGTTCTCTGACTGCACAGCACTCACCAGCATCAGTATACCAAACAACATCACAACCATTGGAGAGGGGGCATTCCAAAACTGTTCCGGTCTCACTGGTATAATTCTTCCAAACAGCGTCACGTCCCTCGGGGATTATGCATTCAACGAATGCTCCGGTCTTACCAGTGTAACCATCCCAGGCAGCATTACGGCTATCGGCGATTATGTGTTCTCTCGTTGCACCGGGCTCACCAGTATGAGCATCCCCAGTAACATCACAACGATCGGCAATTATTCGTTCTTTGCCTGCACGGGCCTCACCGATGTCACGATCCCCAGCAGCGTAAACCAAATAGGCGATCGGGCATTCTACAGCTGCACCAGCCTCACTGGTGTGACAATCCCAAGCAGCATCACCGCCATTGGCAGTCACATATTTTTAGGTTGTTCTAGCCTGACCGACATTAATGTGGATGTAGGCAACCCGAACTACTCCAGCATTGACGGCGTATTATTCGACAAATCCCAAACGACACTCATCGATTATCCGGCAGGCAGAAGTGGCTCTTATGCGATCCCAGGTAGCGTCACGTCGATCGACGCTTATGCTTTCTACGCCAGCACCGGACTCACCGATGTCGAGATCCCAAGCAGTATCACATCAATCGGGTATTCAGTATTTGGACATTGCACCGGACTCACCAGTATTAACATTCCGGACAGCGTCACATCTATCGGTCACGACTCGTTCTCATATTGTGCCGAGCTCACCAGTGTGACGATCCCCAGCAGCGTCACATCTATCGGATTTTATGCCTTTGAGCAGTGCTCAAAACTCCGGAATGTCATTTTCCAAGGAAACGCTCCTTCAGGTATTGATGCAAATACCTTTCGCAACAATGCAGCGGGATTCATCATCTATTTCTACGGATGGAAAACAGGATTCACGACACCGTATTATTTGGGCTATACTTGCAGGAAGCTAATAAGCTATCAAGTAAACCCCGACAACACAGTGACGATCACCGACTCTTATCCTGGGGTATCGGGAACCTTAACCTTGATAATTCCTGACACAATTGAGGGCTTTCCTGTCACGTCGATCGACGCTGACGCGTTTTACGACTTCACCGGCCTCACCAGTGTTGAGATCCCAAGCACCGTCACGTCCATCGGGAATTCTGCGTTCGACGGTTGCCCGCAACTCATCGCCATTAATGTTGATACAAACAATTCTGACTACTCCAGTATGGATGGCGTTTTATTTAATAAGCCCCAAACAACACTTATCCGATATCCGCGAGGCAGGGATGGCTCCTATGCGATTCCACTCAGTGTCACATCCATTGAAGAGCGGGCATTCATCTTCTGTAAGGGTCTCTCCAGCGTTGAGATCCCGAGTAATGTCATATCCATCGAGGACTATGTGTTCTCCAGTTGCTCGGGACTTACGAGTGTCAACCTCCCTGACACCATCACATCCATCGGAAACTATGCGTTCTCCGGTTGCTCGGGAATCACGAGTGTCAACCTCCCTGACACCATCACATCCATCGGAAACTATGCGTTCTCCGGTTGCTCGGGAATCACGAGTGTCAACCTCCCTGACACCATCACATCCATAGGCAACTATGCGTTCTCCGGTTGCACTGGAATCACTGACGCTGTCATTCCAAGCAGCCTTACATCGATTGGGAATGGCTTGTTCGAACGGTGTTCGCACCTTGCCCAGGTGACTATCCCCGACACCGTGGCATCCATCGGAGAATCTGCATTTGAGCAATGCTATAACCTCACCAATGTGACGATACCAAACAGCGTTGCATCCATAGGCAACAATGCGTTCTCCGATTGCTTGAAACTTGCCAGTGTGACTCTTCCAAGCGGGGTTGCATCTATCGGAGACTCCGCGTTCGAGAACTGCCCGGAACTCACCAGCGTTGCCATTCCGGACACCCTGACAAACATGGGGGGACGTGCGTTCTACAACTGCTCGAAACTGGACAGCCTCACAATACAAAGTGGTGCCACTTCCATCGGTCTCCGAGCGTTCTCCAACTGTTCCAGCCTGACGGATGTGACGGTTCCTGGCAGCGTCACAAACATCGGAGAAAGTGCATTCTCCAGCTGCTCTGAGCTCACAAATGTTAACATCCAAAGCGGCGTGATAAGCATCGATAAAGGAGCATTCTCCTACTGCCCCAAACTAATGAACATCATAATCCCAAGCACCGTCACGTCCATAGGGGATTCGACCTTCTACAGCTGCTCCAGCCTTACGAGTGTGGCAATTCCAGATAGCGTCATAAGCATCGGGTATGCAGCCTTTCAAAACTGCCAAAATTTGACGAATATTGATGTCGATGCCGACAATTCTTCTTATTCCAGTATTAACGGCGTGTTGTTTGATAAATCTCAAACAGCCATCCTCCAATGTCCGGGAGGCATGGATGGTCCTTATGTAATTCCAGACAGCGTCACATCCATTGGGAATTATGCGTTCACACTTTGCTCGGGACTCACCAATGTGACGCTTTCTAGCAACGTCACTTCGATAGGAATCTATGCATTCGAACGCTGCAATGGGCTTACCAGTATAGTCATTCCACGCTCCGTCACTTCTATCGGAAGCCGAGCGTTCCAGTACTGCTTCAAGCTCGAAAGTGCTATTTTCACGGGGAACGCCCCCAGTTCTGTCGAATATCGGGCCTTCTACTATACTGCGTCAAACTTCACGGTTTATTTCTATGAGGATGCGAGTGGCTTTACTATGCCGAATTGGGAAGGTTATCCCTCTGTAAAACTGAATCTAGCTGAGAACAACGATGCTGACAACTTGCCCAACAGCCTGGAGCGCTTATTGGGAACCAACCCTTTAAATGAGAATTCACGCTTAACGACTCGCCTGAGCCAAGATGGATCGGGGCTTAAGATTTACTACGGACCACACAGTGATAGCTGCCTTTTTGCCGTGGAATCGACGACCGACTTATCGGATCCCGATAGCTGGCAGGAAGTCAGTGGATTGAGCTTCGAGGGCGATACAAACGAGAAAGTCGCTAATTTGCCGACCACAAGCGAAAGCTCGATCTTCTATCGCTTAACAGTCAGCGAAGCGCCGTAAAAGAAGAAAAACCAAGGTTTTTCTTCTAGAGGGCCTAAACCCAAATTTCGACAACTCCTCCCATGTCATCTTCTCCTTCCCCGACAAGAATCTTCAGAAGTCCCCTTCTTACAGCACTGCCCGCACGCTTCGGAACGATCTAATCCCTTGGGAAGCGCTCTAGAACCCGTATGGATTGCGGGGGTAAAGGGGGTCAAACGCAATGGGGGCACTGGTGTCTCCTTTGCCTCACTCTAACGTTGCCAGCAATCAGGCCCACAAAGTCTGATCTTATATTGCCTGACCTGAAGGAGTCAATGGCCAGTGGCCGCCTCCTCTATCCCCTTCATCGCAGCCTGCACTTCATCGACGTAGCTCTTAATATTGTCAATCGTGCTTTGCCGGATCTTCGGCCTCGACCCATAATCCGGTTGGAACGCGATTTTCATAGGTAAAGCCTGCACGAATGCGTGAATTTGGTCCCAAGACGCATTGCGGTAATTCGCCACACACTCCGGGCAATAAGCAAATTTCGGGTCTTGCGAAAAATAGAACTGCGTATTGACACAGGGCTTATTATTCGGCGCGTCATCGAAGGAAATTCCCTGCGAACGTTCGACGTAGTATTTGAAGTGGCGGATGATCATCGCAGCCAAACGCCGGGTACGCTCTCCTTCATCCGAGATGTGGCTCTGAAGTAAGTCCGTGGAAATGACCGTCCCCAAGCCCATACGGTAAAGATCGCGAACTTGACCGCGCCCATAGACGAGGAAGCGCCGGTTGACGACAAAAAGCTGGTTGATCGCATCCTCCGGCGGTTTACGCGCACTGGCCAAATAGCGAAGCAAAGTCTGTCCTACATAGCCGCTCAAATCATTCGTATAGACATCCCGTTGGGTGGGCTCCGGAATCGCCGGCCGGATGATAATCCGGGTGCCGAAAAAGCGGGAAGCCATATCGGCCGCGGCATCCAGCAATTCCAAGTCGATTTCTCCGACCGGTTGGAGATACATATGGTAATGCTCCGGAATGGCCCGGATCTCATTGGCCTTCAACCACGGGCTGGGCGCTCCGGCAATCTTCTGGAGCCAGGCCCGGTAGTCTTTTTCGTTACTGAAGCCATATTGGCCGATCGCCTTCCGCTTGAGGAGCATTTGCGCGCGCAAAGCCGCATCTTCATTCAAATCCAATTTAAGTTCCGCCTTGAGCAAATGCCACTGGACAACAGGCATGTTCTGGAATTCGCGGTCCAATTGCTTTAATGTGTCCAACAATTCCCGGGGGGAAAGATTTCGCTCTAAAATCTGTCCCAAATGATCAAAATCGCCAAAGGTGGTCCATTTCCCGGAACGGATCCGGCGTAGGCTGATTGCGACTTCCCCCGCTTCGTTACCCATGCGCCGGTAATGATTGGATGCCTGCAAGTAGGAACGATTCTGGTAAACCGATTCCGGAAGGTTTTCGATAAAACGCTCCGCTTCTCCCGGGCCCGCACCTAAGCTCAAAAGACAGATGTAATCCGAAGCCAAAATCCAGTCGTCCGCCGGATCCACCAAACCGTCCTTTGCCAGCGCCTGGTAAATTTGAAGGGATTCCGTCCAATCGCCATTGTGGAACAAAGCATCCGCAATGATTTCCTTCTCGGCATCCTGTCTCGGGGAAGGCATCGTATACCGAAGTAATTCGACGACGTAATCGTTAAAATCCTTTTGCACTTGCGGCATCGCGATCGTCTGCCAATCCCGATGGTATTTCAAACAATTCGGATGCAGGTAAAGCAAATCAGGTACTTAATGGAGCGCTCCCAATTCGCCATAAGTATCCTGCGCGACCATGCGGGCCGCCAATATCAGATCCAAAGCCTGGTTTCGCGCCCATAATTCTTTGCCCAAGCGTCTGGCCAATTCCCAGAGGATACGCGCTTCTTCCAGGTTTTTCGCCGCTGGAGATTCTTCCAGCACCGGAATCGAGGGGATCGATTGCAACATTGCCGGAATGGCAAATTCCAGAGTATCCACCGCTTCTTCCATATCCTTGGCTCGAATCTCCCGGGCCGCCAAAACCAATGCATCCTGAGCGCGCACGATAAAAAGATTCAACCAAAGCTCACTGGAAGCAGTCGTCACGTTACCGGTCAAAAGATAATCGACACCAAGCTCATGGCCGACGGCAGCCGCCACTTGTTCCGTCGCTCCAGCATAGTAAGATAACGAAGCTTCTTCGACATTTGCTTCACTGAGCATCTTCGCCTTCGGCAGTTCCCTGGCCAATAACTCCGCACTTAAGTCGGTAAGCCTTTCCGAAGAATCCGTCGCAATTCCATCATCCCGGCCCAGATCCAGCCAAGGCAGGACCGCCCACTCCTTTCCCTCCAGCATTTGCGGGATGGTCGACGCCACCGGCCGTTTCTGAAGCGAGAGCAAATCTTCCAGTTCCCGGACCGTGCGATCCGCGGCGGTTTCAATTAGTTCGGAGACGGAGCCGAAAGTCAGTTCGTGGCGAAGCACTTTACTGTTCTTGCGCCCGGTTATCGCAGTATAGTTAATCCCCAATACCACCGTTCCCGATTTTTTACTCAACTCCGGAATCAGTAAAAAATCCGCTGCCGGAGGATACGGGAAGGTCTGCGGGTCGAGCGAAGCCAGGGCCAAGCGGCGCTGCTCCTCGAATAAGGGAATTCCGTTGCTTCGGGTTAGAACCACGCATTCGTAAGTTTCGCTCAGCTCGGCAAGAATCGCATTCCGGAGGAGGACAAGCTCGGCGGGATCATTCAGAACATTGTGGTCAAGCACCGGCGAAAGTGAGAGCGTCAGCGGACGGGCCAACAAAAGACGGGGAAACAAAGCAATGAAAACAAAGCCGAGTGTGACGAGAAAACGAATAAGTCGAGGCATGACGGAATATCCTCGAAGGAATGCCCCGAAAAACAAAACCTATTCTACGCAAGTTATTGCCTAAGCTTTGCGGGGCCCAAAAAGGGCCAACCGCAAAATATAAAGATTTGACCGAGCACTCCCCGCCCAGGGTTCACCTTTCCCTCGCCTACTCTTCGTCGACTTCGACCCAGATGAAGCCGCGCTCGTAGGTGCCGAGAGGAAGCGACATACGGAAGCTGCGGCATTCCCAGTCGGCGCCTGAGACGTCGTCGTAATGGCCGAGCACCGGTAAGCCGTCTGAGAGTACCGGCGTGATTTCTTCCACGACGATAGCCGGATCGGTTGCTTTCAAATCGGTGGCCGACACCACACGACAGATAACACCGTCAACCGGATCCGACTCCAGTGGATCACCCGAGAAGGTGGCCCCGGTTCGACACAAAGAAATGGTTCATCCCGGGTAGGTATTGTTCAAGGTTTCGCATCCGAAAACAATAAAAGCTCACGCCTCTTTCGTAAGCTTTTTATGTCGAGTTTTTTACTCGTTTGTGCTCCTTAAGTTAGCGCCATTCGCGTTTGCCCCTTTTCAAGGCTTGGCGATTAAGACAATATTACGGACAGTTTACAATTTCCTATAGGTCTTCTAGAACAGCATTTACTCGAGTTTCTTTTTTAACGTAATCGTCTTCGCCGTACAATAAAATCAGAGGATCATCTAGAGGACCTCGCATACTAGACATTCTCTTCGGCTCGAAATCCCATTTTCGGCAAAAGGAAGGGGTCAAACGTAGAATTTAAATGTCGACTCAACAGAACCTCCGGAAATCCCCTTCTTTTAGCTCTGCCCGCACGCCACGGAACGCTCTGATCCCCTGGGAGGCGAGCTAGAATCCGCGCGGATTGCGTGCATTGCCGCGCATCCGCTGCTGCTTCGGTGCAGGCGGATTCTCCAGATAGAGGGCATACCATTGATCCCCCAGCCCGGCATTCGAGAAACTTTTGACTCGATCATTGGATAGGTGCTCCCAGTTCTTTTGGAAGAGATCGTTTCCTGTTTTCTCTTTGGCCTTCAGAAGAACCTGACGGGCTTCATCCACTTGGCCCACCTGAACGTAAATCCACGACATCAAGCCGTAGAGCAAAGTCCCTCGATCGCCCCAAGCCCACCGAATCCGGCGCTTGTAGATCTTTTCAGCGCCCGCCAAGTCATCTTTCTGATAACAGCGCGCCATTCGCATGGCCGCCGTCAGGGGGTCGATCATCATCGGGCCCCTCAGAAAACCGCAAGTGGCCAGGATCTCGTCCACCTGTTTAAACTCCTTGAGCTGATAGTAAAACTGAAAGCGCATAGTGGCGATCTGGCGCCCTGTCATCAAAGACCACTTCCGAAAGGGTTCGAGCCGCTCGGTGAACGCGAGCCCCTCCTTGAGCATGGCTTGTTGATCCATTTCGAGCTGGCGTTGCATCTGCTTAATGTTGCCGCCCGGCTTGTTCTGAAACATCTGCACCTTCCGCTGCATGCGCCCCTGAGCGGCTTGCATACTTTTCTGAAGTTCGCCTTGGACTTTGGTCATCTTTTTCCGAACCAAGAATCCTACGAGGAAGAACGTGCCGACAAACGCAAAAATGCTCCAGAAGATCGCCGCACCCGTGCTGGTGTGCGAAGTGATCAAGGTGCCAGCCAATGCGGCCGCGACAAGCGCTGAAATAAGAAGTGTAAGCATACTGAGCGACCTTTGTGTCGAGGGTGCAGAATGGGGCAAACGCAAAATGTTCGGCCGTTCATCATGATCGAGATTAACCGCAGAGTGCGCGGAGGGCGCAGAGAGAAACTGCACTTTACCATCTTGAACTCGGCGTCACTTCTTGACTACGGAAGGTATCTACCGGAATGATGAGACTATCAATGCTTCCTCGGACATGACGGACGAACTCAACAAAAACGCGGCTGCGCTCGGTATAACCAAATACAAGCGTCATATCTTTTTGTGCGCCGATCCGACGAAGCCTAAATGTTGCGCAACAGCCCAAAGCCTTGATTCGTGGAACTATTTGAAGCAACGCTTGAAGGAATTAAACCTCACAGGGCCGGAAGCACTCGTCTATCGCTCAAAGGCAAACTGCCTCCAAGTCTGCACACGCGGTCCGATCGCGGTGGTGTATCCTGAAGGAACCTGGTATCACTCCTGCACCCCGGAGGTGCTCGAGCAAATCATCCAAGAACACTTGATCCACGGCCGCCCCGTCGAAGCCTTTGCGTTCGCCCACAACCCGTTGACTTAGCAAGCAGAGGTAAAACTGAAGTGGGCCCCAAGAGGTCAAAGGTAGAATTTAAATATCATGGCTCCACTCTCTCCTCACTGACGTAGCTGAGGTGGCCGCAAAAATGCACAGAGCACGCAAAAGCGGTCCAACGCCACCCACTCTGCGATTTTTGCGCTTCTTTGCGGCTAAAAGTTCAGACGCTCATCGCCTGGAGGCCTAAAAGAGGTCAAATGCAAAAGATATAGATAGATCATTGGCCCAATAGATGGAAGGCCTTCAGAAAGGCTTTTTTCGTCTGCTCGAAACGTTGATGTCCATCAAAGTTGAGACGGCGTTCCTTAACAGTGAAAGCTGGAAAGATGTAGCCCCAATTTGAATTGCGGGCGAAGGCAACCACCCAATTCACACGACTCTCCTTCCAGCTATTCTTGAGCCTGTGTGCTTCGTCCCGAGCCCCAACGGTTTTGATCTGGATCCGATAGAAATTGGGTCCATCGGAGATCAGAAGATCCGTGCAGTGTCCGTTGTCCAATTTCGGCTCGTAGACCTCCCATCCGTCGTGCATGAGCCAAGCTGCAACCTCATGCTCATATGCTGAATTTTTAAGGACTTGGCGGGTGCCGCGTTTAATTGATGTCTTTCGTGATGGCATAGCTATTCGCAATTATTGATGAAGAATTTAGTGAGGACCGGGGATGCATTACGCACCCAGATCGCTTAACTCATCATCAGTTGCGAATTACTCGCCGCTGACTGTCTAGCGGATGACCAGTAGGACATTGCGTCCCAAGGCATCTAAATGAAATGCCAGAATCATATAATAGGTCAAGCTCCCAAGAGGGCTAAAAGGGGCAAACGTATAAAATAGAATCCCCCACCCTCTGACGATGCCCGGAAGGCTTAAAACTGTTCAAACGCAACGTTCGACGAGCTTCACGTCAGGCAACATAAAAACCAGAGCAGAGTTCTCACATCGCCCGCACATGGACCAGGGCGGCGGACACTAGGCCGGGCGGATTGTAGCCGCCTTCCAGGACGGAGACGATGCGACCGGAGGCATGTTTCTCGGCCAGTGCGACGAGGCGCTGGGTGAGTTGGGCGAAGGTGGCGTCCTCCCAATTCAAGCCGCCGAGTGGATCGCCCTTCCGGGCGTCGAAACCGGCAGAGATCAGCACGAATTCCGGGCGAAACGCATCCAACGCCGGTCCTGCCTGGCTGTCCCAGGCGGCCAGGGCTTCCGTTTCACCGGATCCTTCGGGCAAGGCAATGTTGAGCGTCGCGACCGACCTTGGGTCCTGGCTCTGCGCCTCATTGTCGCCGGCATAGTTCCCCGCCTCGTGCAGCGACAGATAAAAGGTATCGGGATCCTGGGCAAAAATCGCTTCGGTGCCATTGCCGAAATGGACGTCCCAGTCGACGATCGCGATCCGCTTCAGCGGGTAGTGCTTCCTCAGGTAATTGGCAGCGATGGCGACATGGTTGAAAATACAAAACCCCATCCCGCGGTCGGCGGTGGCATGGTGCCCGGGTGGGCGCACCGCACAGAAGACCCGTTTCACCTCCTGTTGCATCACGGCATCCACCGCATGTAAGACCGCCCCAGTCGCCTCCAGGGCGACATCATAGCTGTCGATGCAAATGGCGGTGTCCCCCGTTCGGAGCACATCGGCAAAACTTTCGACGTCACGATAAACCAGATCCTGATAATAGGCTTCGTGGGCCAACAACACCTCCGATGTTCTCGCTCGGCGGCCGGGCAGACGTGGGATTTCCGGCGGCAGTTCGGCCAATGCTTTGCGCAGCGCTCGATAGCGCGCGGCCGACTCGGGGTGCCCCGCGCCCGTATCGTGCCGCTCATACTGATCACTGTAATGCAGCCCAAGGGTTGGAATGTCCTCTTTGTGTGATTTCTTCTGATCCTGGAATTTCAGATACCGGCTCAACACCCTTGCGACCGGAATGTCGTAATGCCGTTCGTCTCCGGCAATGGGATCGTTGCTGCGACCGCCCGCTTGCTCAAACAAAGCCGCCATCGGACGGTTTTGCTGCAGCACGCTCGCCCAAAAGGTCTTCACCCCGCGTTCGGCGGCCACGACCGCCAATTCGCCCAAAAGGACGTTGGCCATTCCTGCCCGGCGGGTCGCTTCATGCACGACAAAAGCCACTTCTGCGGTCTCCCCACCCTTATCCAGATAAAAACGACCGATGGCGCGCAGCTCCCCATTTCGATCGAAGATGCCCAGTGCGAGATCTTTACCCGCCTCCACCGCAGCCAGTTTGTAGGCAGACTCCCCGCTCATCGCTTCCCGATGATGGCCGTAGCGCATGCGCACGGTTTCCTCATCGTGCGAATAAAAGAAATCCTGCAGCACGGTCATATCGCTGGGATGCAGGGGACGCAGCTGAAAGCGCCCCACTTTGAAATCAATCATCTTGGATTCCACCTCGTCACGTGCGCCACCCGGCATGGTGAAAAACTTGGGCACCCAGCCCCGGTTCCATGCACCGCGTAAGAGCGCTTCCCGGTCGTCCGGATGGGCGATCTCCACCAGGCGTGCCACGCGTTCGCGGATACTGCGTCCAAACAGACTGGCGACCCCATATTCCGTCACGACATAGTGGATATCGCTTCGCCCCGTGCAAACGCCACTCCCGGGGCCAAGGTCGGCCACGATCCGCGCCGAGCCGTCCGCGTCCGAGCGGGAGGTCAAGACGACCATCGGCTTGCCGTCTTTGCTGGCCCCCGCCCCCCGGGCAAAATCCTGCAGGGAGCCGACACCGCCATAAAAATGGTGCCCACTGGAATCCCGCACCACCTGCCCGGTCAAATCGACCATCCGCGCCCCATTGATGGCCACCATGCGGTCATTGCGGGCAATTCGCTCGGGGGCATTGACCCGGTCGCTGGGGTACAGCTCCACGTCCGGATTCTCATGCACAAAGCGATACAACTCGCGGCTACCGAGCACATGGCTGGCGATCGATTTACCCGGCTTATAGGATTTTTGTGAGTTATCCACCACGCCCTGACGGATCAAATCCATAAACGCATTGGTAAACATGCCGGTATGAATGCCGAGGTGTCGGTGCTTGTGCAGCGCTCGCAGGACGGCCTGCGGACTGTTCCCCAGGCCCACTTGCAAGGTGGAGCCATCTTCAATGAGCTGGGCGGCATAGCGCGCGAGTAATTCGTGCCGACGGTCGATGGAAAGCGGTTTCGTTTCGGGCAAGGGCATGTCCTGCTCCAGGAAATAATCGATCTTCGACGCCGGGATGCGGCTATCCCCTCCCGTGCGCGGCATTTGCGGGTTTACCTGGGCAATGACCAAGCGGGCCGTCGTCACGGCCGCCCGCACCACATCCACACTGACACCCAGCGAGCAATCCCCCGCCGTATCGGGCGGGCTGACTTCCACCAGAGCCACATCGACCTGCAGCGGTCCTTCACGAAAAAGCCGGGGCACCATCGACATCGGACAAGGCGTATAGTCCGCCTGCCCCCGGCTGACTGCTTCGCTGACATCCGGCGTCAGAAAGAAAGAGTTGGTCCGCAGCATCGACTCATATTCCGGAGCGATCCACGGCGACTCGTGCAAGCTGTGGATGTGCACCAGTTCGATATCTTTGAATTGATGCGCATACGACAGCATCGAACGCACCAGAGCCAAGGGCATCGCCGCCCCGCCCCCAATGAACACCCGGCGGCCCGGCCGCAACAGCTTAGGCCAATCCATGGGGTTCAAAGGCTTCATCCGAAAAAAATCCCACAGAGCCCCCTCAATAGGAAGCTAAAAAAGCTGATCTGCCACGCCTCTCTACGATGCGCCACTTGATAGGCCACCAATTCTGGGGCTGCACCGCCTACCAGGCACTGTGCCGATCGTATAAGAAGACCGGCCTGATCCGACCGATCGCAAAAAGAAATCCCGGCTCGGTAGGCACGCCTCGCCGGCGGTCATGCCGAAGCAATGAGCTAAAAGGGGGCAAACGTCGAACTTAAACATTGAAGCACTCCCCTGCCCCGTTGACGCCAACTACTTATTTGAGTTGAATCGCGCCCATGTGCTGGGCTCAGCATCCTATCCTTCTATATCTTCAAGAGGAAGCCCGTCGCTTACCACTTTTACAAGCCAAGCGAAGGGGCTAAAAGATGACATGCGAGTAGTTGCCAGCGCTGAGTTTGTGATCGCGTTAACTTCGACTTCCTCAAAGCTCCGCGTCTTCGTCGAACTCTGCGGTTAAAAACAGCACGCAGCTGTAGGAATCATTCAGTGATCTCAGCACATCCAAATTGTAAGCAGTTCGGCTACATATGACGGGCCACTGAAGCCTTGAACGAAGCCGGATGAATAGGAAAATCCGAACGATGTCAGCAATCCGGTCAACAAAGCCTGATCTATATAGCCGGACCTGAGCTCTACTGAGCCTATCGAAGTAGATTGTCGAAGGTCGCGTTTGACCCCATTTTCGCCACCTAGCCCTTTTTATTAGTAAATTCGCCCAGAAAACCACGTAGGCCCTTCTACTTTTTACGCTTTTTTGAAATGATGTGAATTGTGCGAACTTAAGTTTATCTGTGTGCTGCTGACTTAATGGCACGTAAGCTAAGCTTTATTAATTATAAGGGAGGTGTTGGCAAAACCTCGCTGATTGTGAATGTGGGAGCTTCCCTGGCAGAAGTCGGCCAGCGAGTGCTCATTGTGGATCTGGACGTGCAGTCGAATTCCAGCTTATGGCTGCTTCGCTTTGAACGTTGGAACCCCTTGGTCGAAAAGAATGAGGGGCACATCTATTCAACCTTTGAGCCGGGTGTCGCTCGATTGAGTGACTGTATTGTGCGCGACGTGGTCCGCAACAAGGAGTCGGGCAAGCAACTGCCTGGTTTGGACCTTTTGCCCACGACTTTCAGTTTGATTGATTTGGAGGAAGATTATAAGCCCGCAAATGGCTTGCCCGCTTATGTTCAGTTTCAGGAACAGATTGCCGAAATTGAGGATGACTACGACTACATCCTCTTTGATTGTCCGCCGAACATTCTATCGGCATCGAGTTGCGGTATTTTTAGCTGTAATGAGATTTTTGTTCCCTCGAATCCGGATGCCTTAAGCCTGATTGGTTTCACCTTATTGGTTGAGAAGCTAAAGCTCTTTTTTGAGGCGTCGGCCTCCTATCGTGTTGCGGGCATGGACCCTGCAGCTCAGGTGCGCGGTGTCATATTCAATTCGATTAAAAATAAGGTGGATATCAGTTCGTCCATCATGCGTGTCCAGGTTCGAATCAATCAATTCAAAGGTAAGGGGGTGGTGGCTCAGGACGCCCGCATTTTTAATACCAAAATCCGCGACGAAGTCATCGTGCCGCGCTCGGTCACATTAGGCTTACCCGTCTGCCTGATTGGTGATTACGAACGGGAGAATACGGTCCGCGATGACTACCGGGCTGTAATGAAAGAGATCATGAACATCCCGCCTCTGGAGGGGATTCCAAACGGAGGTAAACAGCCGTCCGAAATGGGGTCCTCCCATGAATCCCCAGTCTCGCCGCTGTGAGAGGCCTCCGAGTCGCTTTCTCACGCCCTGCTGCAATCATGAATCAGTTGCCTGTCGCATGATTCTGAAATCGGGAACATAGAAGAGGGAAAAGGCCTAAGGGGCAAACACGGACTTAAGGTGGATAGACGTAATTGCGCCGCTTTAGCCGTGCGACTACGTCACAGGCTTAAGTTAGTGCCCCAGTTCAGTCGGGTTTGACCTTTTTTTCGCCCGACATCGGCGAGAGACTACAAGTAGAGAACAGAGCCCCAAGACCATTCCGCTCGAAGCAAACTCCGGTATAACCGTCCCCAGCGCCACCACACTACCGGACGCTCCCCAAGTCTCAATACTGGTAATGGTCGTCCCCGGCGCCAAACCGGCAATCGAAATCCGGTTTCCGGGGCCACCATTCAGATCGCTCGCGATCTGGTTATTCTCAAATAGCCACCAGGTTTGAAAAGTTCCCCCGACATCGCGCGAATAATCGACCAGACCCGCATAATATCCGGAGGCCACGCCGCCTGAATTTAAAAGATAAGACGTACCATTGTCTGCAATCGCCACCACGCTACCGGACGTGCCCCAAGTCTCAATACTGGTAATCGTCGTCCCCGGCGCCAGGCCGGTAATCGAAATCCGGTTTCCGGGGCCACCATTCAGATCGCTCGCGATCTGGTTATTCTCAAATAGCCACCAGGTTTGAGAAGTTCCCCCGACATCGCGCGAGTAATCGACCAGACCCGCATAATATCCGGAGGCCACGCCGCCTGAATTTAAAAGATAAGACGTACCATTGTCTGCAATCGCCACCACGCTACCGGACGTGCCCCAAGTCTCAATACTGGTAATGGTCGTCCCCGGCGCCAGGCCGGTAATCGAAACCCGGTTTCCGGGGCCACCATTCAGATCGCTCGCGATCTGGTTATTCTCAAATAGCCACCAGGTTTGAGAAGTTCCCCCGACATCGCGCGAGTAATCGACCAGACCTGTATAATATACAGACCCCGAACCGCCTGGATTTAAAAGGTAACTTACATTGATTGAACCACTGGCCGATGAAGCAAAGACCCAGCCCAATAGGGCAAAACTAGATAAATTCCTAAACCTTCTCATATTAGTACGCCGCATGGTTGGCATAAGTTCTACAACTTGCAATCTTTTAGAAGCCCCCCTATTCCAGCACCCGAAATGGCCCACACCCACTACTAGAAATGAGATCAGTTTACTGGCAGCCTTATCGCATCGCACCGACTTTCCGGTCGATTGCTGCGACAACAGAATGAAAACCAATGTCACCGCTCTATACTGAGGCAGGTACTGGATGAAGCCGGAGCCAAAATCCAAACGACCATGAACACCAACAAAGCCATACAAAACCACTACTCTCACGGCAAGTTGCTGCAAGCAATCGAAGCCGCATTGCCCCATCTCGGCAAAACCCCGGAAACCCTTACGATCGAAGACCTCGCACCGATGGACGAATTTCACATAGGTGGACGTCAGGCAACGGAACACCTATTCAAGCAACTAAGGTTTAGCGAGCAGGACCATTTACTCGATGTGGGCTGCGGGATCGGCGGCACGGCACGCTATGTCCACAACCTGTGTCATAGCCGGATCACCGGAATTGATTTAACCGAAGAATTTGTCGTCACCGGCGAGACACTCTGCGCTTGGCTGAACATGGATTCGAAGATTCGACTACATGTCGGTAGCGCACTGGCGACTCCCTTTAAAGATGCGTCTTTTGACGGTGCTTACATGTTACATGTCGGCATGAACATTGCAGACAAGGCAACCCTCTTTAAAGAGATCCGTCGACTGCTCAGACCAGGTTCAAACTTCGGAGTGTACGACGTGATGCGACATGCGGCTGGTGAGCTCAGCTACCCGGTGCCTTGGGCGACTGATTCCAGTACCAGCAGCCTGGGGACGATTGAAGACTACACTGAAGCACTGGAAAAAGCGGGCTTCGACATCGAGATCGTGAATAATCGGCAGGAGTTTGCTTTGCAGTTCTTCGAGAAGCTGCGCGCTCAACCCGCCACCAAAAACAGTCCACCACCACTGAGCCTGCATACGATCATGCAGACAACCACCGCACATAAGGTGAATAACATGATCGAGAACATTACATCCGGCCTCGTCGCACCGGTCGAAATCATCGCCGTACTCCGCTAGGACAACAAAGTGTTCAATCGTAGAAGATAAAATGCTCCAACCCCCGGTCACAGAGGCCTAAACGGGGGGCAAACGCAAAATATAAAGATCACTCTACGCCTTCCTGCAACCGCGACATAACAGACGCTTGGTTGCGCATATCATAATCAGGATCCAACTCGACGACACGCAGAAATTCCAAGTCAGCAGTGGACAATCGATCAACAGGAAACAGCCACTTCTCGCCCTCTAGCCCGTCAATACGAACATGTCCGTTATCTTGCTGAATAAAGCGCCCCTCTAAAAGTCGCCCATCCGTCGAGCACCACAACCTCAAGTGGGGATGAAAGCCAACTGAACGAAAACGTATGCCCTCTTTCAGCGCAGCTCCGTCTACGTCTGTAATTGAAATCGCGAATGGAGACAGGTATTCAACCTTGGAGTCCGGATTAAACACAAGCGAGAGATAAGCTGGGTTTTTCGGTGTTCGGTTATTGTATGACATTGAGAACCAATTCCGTGGTGCAAGAAACACAGGCCCAGTTGTTTTAAAGAAATTCAGTGGAGAGTGGTATGCGACCGTCATCTTCTCCACCTTGACATCCGTCAAACCTTCAGACTCCGAATATGTGCGCAACTCGACATATTGCTCTGAACCATTAATGCCTTGTCCCTCCCCGGAACCAAGCCGAAGAAATACAAGACGTTCCCGAAGCTTGACCACATAGGTTTCTCCTTCGATGAGTCCATAGAATTGGAGCGAATCAGAGCAGGCCGAGGATACGGCGCCAATCAAGCAAAGCAGGACAAATAGCAAACGCACGTTTCGATATACAAAGAACCGAAGCAATTGGGTCAAACACAGAACCCTGCCCGCCGAAGAGCTAAAAGGGGGCAACCGCAAACCTTTCCGTCCCTGGCCAAGAGAGGATCGATACGATTCATCAAGATGAAGCCCGATTCGCTTATGGCAATGGCCATTGCTAACTCCGAACATGGCCCTCTACGAATCCTTTAATTCTCCACCTCAAATCGCTGAAGCCACCCTGCGCAACAAGCTGCGTAAACTTCTGCTGGAATTTCATTTAGAATAAGTCTTTAGCAAAGGATAGATTAGGCAACTTAGACTATACCATTCGACATCTTGAATTCAAACTTTCCTGCTTACCATGTTACTCAGATCAATAGCCTGCCTTCAGCGGCAGGCGGCATTCATTCTCCCCTGCCTTGCCCTACTTGTTAACGCGCGTGCGGAAACTCTCAAATACTTCGGGAATTTGGCTTTTTACAATAGAGGGTCTTATATCGAAATAGCCGAGAACACGGGGGTCGATGATTACGGCGACTTAGTCATCCCGATCTCGATCGAAGGTTTGCCGGTGAAGCACATTGGCGAGGCGGCCTTCAAGGACAAAACGATCGAATCCCTTGTGCTCCCCGACTCGGTTATTGTTATCAAAGACGATGCCTTTTATCGGTGTCAGGATCTGGCTTCGGTTCAACTTTCCAGAAATCTTAACGAGATTGGAGACCGAGCCTTCTATGATTGCGAGGGGCTCACCCAACTGTCACTTCCTTCCAGTCTCCGAACCATCGGCTCCGCCGCCTTTCGTTACTGCCAGAATCTGAGCAGCATCCCCCTGCCGGAAGGACTCGAATCCATGGGCGATTACGTTCTGGCCGGAACTGCTATTTCGGACTTTCAGGTTCCAGTAAAGATCAGAGTTATCCCCGCATATGCTTATAGTGGTTGTTCAAACCTCACCAAACTGTCTATCCCCGCGCATGTAACTGGAATTGGCAAAGAAGCTTTCAGCTCATGTAAAAATCTTCGTTCCATTGACCTGGGATCCAACCTTGAGCGTATTGACGAGTATGCGTTCGCACTCTGCAGCAGCCTTTCGGTTGTCGTGATTCCTGAGAGAGTGGACCATCTCGCTACCGGTGCGTTCCATAGTTGCGATCGGCTTGCCGGGGTCATCATGGCGGGGCCAGTGCCCAGCTACGTGGGAGCTTCTCTCTTCTCCCGCTACTCTGGTCAGCCGAATCTTTTCTACGATGCCAACCAATCCGGTTTCCTCGCCTATGCCAATATGCCTTGGCAGGCCTATAACAGCACACCGATCCAGGAATGGAAAACCGCGAATGGGTTTACTTGCGTTGTCCTTGAAGATGAGGTCTATCTGATCGCTTATTCGGGGACGGATTCCATCCTGACGATTCCGGATTCCCTTTTTGATTTACCGGTTACCAAAATCGGAGCCTTTGCCTTCTTCAGCAACAAGGAGATCTCATCGGTGAGAATCCCCAAGTCGGTCAAACTAATCGAGCCCTACGCCTTTTCCGAATGTGGCAATCTGACCACCGTATTTATTGAGGGTGCCAATGTGATGATCGATGAGCGCGTTTTTTACCTGAGCTCTAATCTGACCGCCTGCGTTTTCGAGGATGATGCGCCCGTTTTGTTGGGCTCCGAAAATTTTGAAATCCGCACCACACTCTATTTTTATGAAGACGCCAGAGACTTCACCGCGCCCAGACATGACAATTACGACAGCCAAGCAATTGCGTCCGCTGGCACTTACAATAGCCTCTTTTACGTGAATAAAGGGAGTGAAATAGAGATCACAGGGTGTTCCGTAGAGATCGAGGAATTGGTCATTCCGGAATACATCGAAGGTTTGCCGGTGCGTAGCATAGCCCGCGGGGCCTTTGCGGAACACAAAAAACTACGTTCAATACAATTGCCCGGAAGCATTCGGGAAATTGGCCTGATGGCGTTCCGGTATTGTGACTCGCTAGAAGCGATCAACCTTCCGGAGGGGATACAGGCCATTCCCGAAGAAGCTTTCGTGCAATGCCTGGCCCTGACTGATATCAATTTTCCGAGTTCATTGACCGAGATTGGGAAGAGAGCGTTCTACGGATGCCTGTCATTGAGCGACGTGGAGTTCGCCGAGGGGATTCAGGTCATCGGAATTTCCGCATTCAGTGCTTGTCCGATCGAAACGATGATTTTTCCCGAGAGCCTGGAGCGGTTGGAAGGTGAATCCTTTTCCGGATGCGCGTTGCGCTGGGTGCAATTTCTCGGCGATGTGGATCGCATTGCAAACCGGGTATTTCGAAACTGTGCCAACCTGAGGTGGGTGGAGTTCGACGGCAATCTGACTGAACTGGAAGTCGATGCATTTAGTTACTGCACGAGTCTTACAGCCATTGTTTATTCGGGGGCACAGGCGCCGACCCCCTTAGGCTATTCCGGATTCCTAAATACCCCCGATACCATCACGATCTATCACTTGGAAGGTGTTTCGGGTTTTGATCATTACAAATACAACCCGTGCGCCAAGGTCGTGATCGAGGGAGTCGGACAGGGGGACGGTTTTTTCTATGTCAACCTTGGCGTGGAGATCATGATTGTGGCCTCCGACGACAGTTACGAGACAGTGGTTATTCCGGATCAGTTTTTATCGTTCCCTGTTACCACGATCGGACCGGCCGCCTTTATCAACACAAGTCAGCTACAATACATCGAACTGCCCGACACGCTAACTGAAATCGAGGTCGATGCCTTTTACAATTCTTCGCTGCAGATGATCGATTTCGGTGAAGGCGTTCAGACGATAGGCGACCGAGCGTTTTCAAATGCGGATAAACTGACCTATGTCGAGTTTCCCGCCTCGGTTGAATCGATTGGCATTGAATCGTTTCGAAATTGTTTCCGACTGGAGACCCTTGTTCTGGGTGAGAATCTGGCTTCGATTGGTGACGGTGCCTTCAATTTCAGTAGCGATCTCGATGCGGTGATTTTTCTCGGTGATGCACCGGCACTAGGTGTTGACGCTTTGGGTGGATATCCGATTACGAAATACTACCACAGTCCGAGTGCCTCGGGATTTGATGTCGCTCCCTGGACTTCGCTGAGTCTGCAAATCTTCACTGAATATGGTTTTCTCGACGGTTTGCACTACATCGGTGATGTAAACGGTCTATCTATTGTGGGCTTTAGTAACTGGTGGACAGATGGAGAACTTACCATTCCTTCCCAGATCAACGGTATACCTGTGACGACATTGGGAGCGGACCTCTTTTACTATAAAAGAATTGAGACTGTTATTATTCCGTCCTCGATTTCCCGCATCGAAAGCAGAGCTTTCAATACCGTCTCCGGGCTAAAAAATGTAATTTTCGACGGGGTGTTGCCGGATGATTTTTCGAATAGTGGCATTACCGGCACCTTTAGCTTTCAGATTTACCATACCAACGTTCCCGAAGACTACGTCTCTCCGTTTTCGTTTTATAAACCCAAGAACTATTCGGGCTATGAGAGCGGCAGCGATCTCTTTTACATTAATACCGGGGACGAAATTTATATTGTCGGCGCCGGGGGAAATACTCCCGAGATAATCATTCCATCTTCGATAGATGGTCTGCCGGTGACAAAGATCATCGATAATGCTTTTGAATCGAATGCCGATATTGTCTCAATTCAGTTGCCCGACACCCTCGTGAGCATCGGTGAATACGCATTCTATTCTTGTGAGAACTTATCGGAGATCATTATCCCGCACTCGGTCGTTACGATTGGCCGTCATACCTTTGAGCGTTGTGATTCCTTGGTCCGGGTGCAACTACCGGACGGTTTGGAGACGCTTCATGACGCCACCTTTTATCTCTGCAAAAGTTTGACTGAGATCGCACTCCCCGAGGGATTGCTAACGATTGGGAGTCATGCTCTGCGTGGCTGTGAGAATCTTTCCAATATTCAGATCCCAGGTTCGGTTCGGACTATTTCTTCAAGTGCCTTCCGTGACTGCACGCGCCTTGCCAGGATCGAGATACCCGAGGGAGTTGAGATGCTGGACGCTGAAACCTTCCGAGGCTGCTCCGCTTTGGAAAAAGTCCAGCTACCATCCACTTTACAATCTATCGGAGTCCGGGCATTTTACCTGTGCACCGAGCTTCGGCACGTGGTGATTCCGGCCCCAGTCTCGGAGATCGGTGATGCGGCCTTCCTTTATTGCTATTCTCTCAATACAATCGTGTTTAAGGGAAATGCACCGGGTCAGATCGGGAGCGATAGTTTTGCTGGTGCGGGGCGTTATTTCTCCTTTTTTCATTTACCCGGCGCTACCGGTTTTTCCTCGCCGACTTGGCAGGGACTTCCGGCACAAGCGATTCAGGCTTATGCCGATGATCAAGACATGCTCATCCTAAACGACGGCACGGAAGCTACCGTCCGGAATTATGCAGGCAATGACAGCGTGTTTTCGGTACCTGCACATTTCAATACTGTGCCAATTACCCAGGTCGCTCCAGCTGCTTTTATGGGTCGGCAGTCCCTCACCTCGCTGACGCTTCCAGATAGCGTGTCGCACGTCGGCGAATACGCGTTTGCCGGCTGCACTCAATTGCAGAGCTTTGCACTTCCGGATGGGTTGGCTGTGATTGGAGAAGGAACCTTCAGTGCATGTTCGGCTCTTGAATCAATTACCATGCCTACGACGGTCACCACCATTGGAGCCGGGGCCTTTTCAGGTTGCACCCAGTTAAATATCAATTCCTTGCATGATGGAATTCATTCTATTGGTGACTATGCATTCGAGCACTGTAATTCCATCGTGACGATCAGTCTGCCGGATTCAGTGAATACTTTTGGACTTGGCATTTTCAGGGGCAGTAAGAGTTTGACTGCCTTTGAGGTACCCGCTGGGCTCTCGGATGTGCCTGCCACGATGTTTCAGGATTGTTCCGCTTTGCAATCGATTCAGTTTCATCCAAGTGTCACCGGTATCGGCGATTACGCATTTGCCAACTGCATAGCACTCGAGGAAATCAGCTTCCCCGATGGACTGACAATGATAGGTTCCTATGCCTTTCAGGGCTGTGTGGGCCTCTCGTCGCTGGTCTTTCCGGAAGGGGTGACAACTTTCGGCAATTATGCCTTTGATGGCTGTGTAGGCTTGAGTTCCATCTATTTCCAGGGAGATGCACCGCTTAATTACGGCTCACAGGTTTTTCCGGGATATAGTGAAGCGCCCATGGTCTTTTATGATGCCGCAAGTACGGGCTTTACCATGCCGACTTGGAACGGGATGCCAGTTGGCGGAGCCAGTGGCGTGCTGGGTAATCTTTATTACCGGTTAATTAGTGATGCCGTGGAAATCACAGGCTTGGCCGATGATGCCGGCGTAGTCGAGATTCCCTCCTATATCAATGGCTTTCCGGTAACCTCGATCGCGAGTCAGGCATTTTACAGGAATAGCGAGTTGCTCTCGATTGCCTTGCCCTCAGAAATCGAGCATATAGGTGATAGTGCTTTTTACGAATGTGAGCGGCTGAATGATTTGGTGCTGCCCGAAAATTTGAAAGCAATTGGAGAACTGGCTTTCTACGGCTGCGATTCGCTGGTGCATGTGCGCCTACCGGGCAATCTTGAGTCTGTCGGAGACCGTGCTTTTTACGATTGCTCCACCTTGCGTTCCGTATACGTTGGCGCCAGCGACGTTTCCTTTGCGGATAACACCTTTAGCTACTGCAATAATCTGGCTGCTGTCCTGTTTGAAGCAGAAGGGCCCCTTACCTGGGGTTCAAATAGCATGTATCAAACCCCTGCGAACTGCCGAATCTGGGTGTTGGAGGGAACGGACCTATCCCAAAATCTTGAAATATTTGGCAGTGTCAGCAAGGTGCTCATAAACGGCTACAGCGACGGAATCTTCTACAGGATATCCGACGGCACTTACGTGCCGGAAGGGGATCTCGAAATTGCCGGGTTCTTGGGTCATACCGGTTGGTTGGCTATCCCATCGGAGATCAATGGACTTAAAGTATCTGGAATCGCCGATAATGCCTTTGAGGACAGCAATGAACTACAGTATGTGTTCCTGCCTGAAGGTCTTTTGCGGATCGGTTCCTATGCTTTTAAGGATTGTCCTAAACTCGCTTTTATCGATGTTCCGGACACGGTCACCGAGATTGGAAGTTATGCCTTCGATCTTTGCACTGGATTAAGGGCTGCCAGTATAGGCCGCGGGATCGACACGATCGGGAATTATGCCTTTTCATCGACCTCCAAGTTGATGGAAATCCTCTTTAGGGGCGATGCACCCCCGAATGCGAGTTCTTCTTTCTTTGAAGATAGTCGAATTGTGAAGCATTACTATGGAGCATCAGGTTTCGAAGGTTCCGCTTGGCTTCGCTACAGGATAAAGGCAGTCTCTCACGACCAATCTTCATGGCGCGAATTCTATGGCTTGTCTAGTGGTCTGGATCTTTGGAATTCTCAAGACGACTCAGGTTCGCCGCTGATTCTCAGGTATGCGTTCAACTTGGATCCCAGCGGCACCGGCGAAGCGTATTCTCTGAGCCCTCCAAGCAATGGAGAGGATTTGGAGATCTACTTCTACTCAATGGCTGAAGACGTTATGTATATCGTCGAGACCAGTAAGGACTTGGTTGAATGGACTACGGACGACGTGATCCTGACCGAGGATGTTGAAAATGGTAGGACGATCGCGAGAGTCCCCTTCGTTGGGGGAAGCAACTTCATCCGTATAAGGATAGAACCAATTCCAAATAATTGAGCAACTCAAAAGGCCTGAAAAGAATCAAACGTATAAGCCGAAACGATGACATAGGCGTAGTTTCCAGCGGTGAGACATCCTCTGACTGAAAACACTGCCATTTAGTAACTTATGCGGAATGGTACCATGATCATAAAGAGGTCAAAATAATGCGGACTGCTCTGCTCAAAAGCCTAGGTGACAATACCCTGAAGATTGATGCTCTCTTCCAGCACTATACGATGGACGCATCCAACACGTCTAAACAGAATTGGGTTAGTTATATAGAGGATACTCTGCGGAGCATCGAACTCAACGGTGCCCCACTCGATATAGCAGATATCATTTTAAATGCTCTGGATCGCGATCGCCAGGAAGTAATGGAGTCATCCCCAAAAACGCGTTTCAATTAAAAGGCCCATTCGAGCACATCTGCTTACATCCGTGGCTAAGCACATCCCGGCGTAAAGCCTGCCGCGACTACGGATGCAACCAGAATTAAGCGGTGGCATCGCTTCATGAATACTTACCGATGATTATGACGTTACTTTTATATTGTAGTTTCATCGTCTCCAAATATCGCTTTATACGAGCAACAACGCAATACAGCTCCGACAGAAACAAGTAACTCACGCAACTGAAGCAACCGACCATGCGACTCTTCTACCAATTGCTACTATTATCCCTGACACCATTTGTTTTGTTCGCCGAAGGGTTTCGCACATGGAACATGATCGGCGGCGGGTATTTTGAAGCCAAATTGATTCAAGTGGAAAGCACTACGGTCAAACTAGAGAATCGTGAGGGCCGGGTGATCGATTTCCCTCTAGAAGACCTGAAGCCTTCCGATCAGCAGTTTGCCCGAGAATGGCTAGCCTCGCAAGACGTGGGGACGGCAGCCTCTGATGCGACCTTCAGACCAAGCACTGAATTTGCCAAGCGGGTTTATAGCGATCTCGTTATTTCAAAGGGAAGCCGACTGGTCGACTTTGAGCCCGAGTCGAGTGCTCGACCAAAGTATTTTGCCTTTTATCGATCCGCCCAATGGTGTCCACCCTGTCGCGCGTTCACGCCTGATTTGGTCGATTTTTATAAAAAACAAAAACGCAAAGGAGCGGCCTTTGAATTAATCTTTATCAGCAGCGATAAAAGCGAAGAGCTCATGGCTGAATATATGGATAAATATGATATGGATTGGCCTGCCTTTCATTACGGAGAAAACAAGGACATCGTCCAACGCAATGGGGGCGGCATTCCGAATTTAATCGTCACCGATGCCGCGGGCAACAAGCTGCTCGACAGCTATGACAGCGCCGGCAAATACATCGGACCACGCACGGTGATGGCCGAACTGGAAAAGCTCCTGGAAGACACCGACTAGTCGGCCATCGGGGCCACGAAGTCCAGCAGGCCATCTTCGCGCTTATCGCGCTTCGTGCGTGGAACCTATGCGCTGTTGTCAGAAAACTCCAAGTTGCCGAGCCTCTGTCTCATGTTTTAAATATTTGCCTCCTTTTACTCTTCCACGGACTCTATCACCCAATGACTGCTGGTATCACTGGAATCGATCGTGTCACATTGCACATAGCCAAGTTGGTCCGACACATGCATACGTGACGTGGAAGCCCAACGATTTCGAATACGCGTATAGACACCGTCATAATCCTCCAGCTCCCAGTGCGAAGTCCAGGCAGCGCTTTTAATCGAGGTACTTTCCACATAATCTATCGATTCTCCCTCATAGCGGCTTTCCAGATTCAAGGTACGCTCCGTTAGGCGATTAATAATCCGCGTATATCCATCGTACTCGACAAACTTCCAATGGGAAGACAGATCATCATCAGTCACATTTCCATATGCGGTGACATCCATATCACCATAGTAGTCGATATACATGTATTGGTCCAACAAACGATTCCGGATACGATAGTAAGTACCTGAATTCGGCACACCATCATAGGGATAAAAACTGAAATTCGGGGTATAGGGCCCCACTTCGATCAGAGGCTCCGTGCTCGTTAGAACGCTATCGTTAACAACGATGTTCTCAAAGGAAACATTTTGTGCCACGTAAGTCGAATTCCAACCGGAAAGCTTGATATACTGCCCGCCGTGCTCACCCAAGCAGGTAATATCCTTAAAGCTCACACCATCGACATAGCCGGGCAACTGCACAGTCATCCAATGGTTGATCGTGGGCTGCACCTGGATAAAACTTGAAGTGTTGTCGGGATTACCGATCGCACGTATGTCTTCGAAAAGCACATTCGGCCCGATCGTCCCCTGCTCACCCGGTTCAATGAGAAAGACCGAACTGTCTTCGTTGTAATGGATGATGTCACAATCGGCCACCGTTATATTCATGATATAGTTAGCCCGTGTCTCATGCCCCAGTAAGAAAATACGGGCCCGATCTCCCCAGAAGACGCAGGAACTGATCTCAATGCCATCCAAGTTGCTCCGGCCGTCACTCATTCCTTTAAACGCGATGCAATCGTCGTCGGTTCGGATAAAACAATTTTCGATCGTCTGGTTCGTCGTGCCGTTGATCATATCGATGCCGTCGTCATTTGCCATATGACCATTACAGATCTTTAGATTCGAAAAAACCAACCCGTCCGAACTCCAGGTAACGATCGTCCATCCCCATGCAAACCTCAGGGTAATGCCCTCAATCGTACAATCCGTACTATCAGAGATGTGGATGGGGTATGAGGTCGGTCCAGCTCCCTTTGAGTAACATGAACCATCGAGGATGCCCCGTCCGGCAATCCTGCTATTTTCACACCCAAACATCGTGATTCCGGCCTGCAAAAATGCGCCACCAGCCAAGTAAAGCGTCTCGTCATCCGCAAGGTCGATTCGCCCGACTGAACCATACATCCCCGGCCCCATGTAAAGGACATTCGCATCGTTGGGGTTGGGAGGATTCAAGTCCGGATCGTTCGCAAAGAGATGCAATGCGTCGTCAGTGCTGGAACCATCCGGCAAAACCGTGATTTGGCCGGCATTACTGACATCGAAGCTAATCGTATCTCCATCCACAACCGGCGTGATTCCCAAGGAAGCCGGCAGCACAACCGGATTGGAGATTCCACCGGTCGCGGTGATGACGATGTTCACGTCCCCGGTGAAATCGAACTGACAGAATCCGTACTTGTAGCCGTTATAATCGGCTCCCGCATAGATATCGACCGGCACTCCGTTCGCTGACAGCGTATAGTCCTCTGTCACCGGAGCGCCGAGGGGAGCCGGATAAGTCATCAGATCGACAATTTCCACCGGCTCCGTCCATCCAGTCGATGCGTATCGATTACTCCAACTATCAGGCGTTAAATAGGCAAGCCACGCATAGCTCTCCCCTACATCAACTGAAGCCGGAAGCGTATACTCCATATGAAGGTTGCCGTAGCCGGCATCGACAACCGTATCCACGTAATCGATATAGACGCCATCCGATACCCGCTTAATGATCGTCCTTAAGATCATGCCGCTTTCCGGCGAGTCATAATCGAAGTCCACGTCGATCTTCTGTCCGGCAAAGGCCTCCTCAGGGCCACGGACGCTTACATTGACAATTGAAAAGCCCTCAGTCCATCCGGTCGATACGTATCGATTACTCCAGCCATCAGGGGTTAAATAAACAAGCCAGTCGTATTCGACACCATTCTCGACAGTGGTCGGCACGGTCCAGTCGACCTCCACGGTACCTCCCCCCTCACTGACCTCCGTATCAACGTAGCCCATATAGACTCCATCCGACACCCTTCGAACAATAGTCCGTAGAATAGTATCGTCCGCCGGCGAATCATAATGGGCCGTGACTGTGACCGTTTGGCCTGCGCATGCCTTTTCCGGACCCGACACAGACACTTCCGACGCTAGCGTTATCGACGCCGTAGCACACAGCAACAAGAGGCATGCCCAGCTCGCAGAGAACCGTTTCAACAATGATTTCATATTTCTTTTTTAGGGGTTAGGGGTTAGGGGTTAGGGGTTAGGGGACGTATTCAAGCAGAAGCGCCGCTCTCACACAGTAATTGAAAAGCAAAATCACAAAAAGCGTCATCAGGGTTTGCCGCATCGGCATCCAATGGAATCAATCATCGCCGACAGGGTCACCTTATGACCGAATGGGTCAGCTCAGCATAGATAAATCCAGCCCACGGCTCGAACCTGTAACGCTCATCAACATATGAAAGAACTCATATTTACTAATCGTTATCGATAGGCAAACACGAGCGTATTGAATTGTCTAATACGTGCTTTAACTTGCACTTTCTGTTACGAGCAGCTGAATGTCTCGCTCCGGCAAGCGTTGCCTTGCGTCGCCGCAGGTAACTCGACGCGAAAAGGCAGTCGTTGCGTGGACAAACGAGGCATACCTTGCACTGAGCACAGCTATAATCCACGAGCTAGGCAGGTGTGGAATGACCAAAAAAAGTGCGAGAACACGCACCGACCAGCCGTCTGGATGTGTTATTCTCTCGCCTCGTTGGGCTAAAACCAACAAACCTTTGGCACCTTTTCGTACATACCCCGAAGCCCCCCTCAATTTGTCTCGGAGCCAGCCCTTTGATCGGGTCATCTACGCGCTTCAGGTGTGAGCCATTTCCGACGCGGCGAAAGGGACGCCAAAGCAGGCGTACTCAAAATATAGAGATTCGCTCAAACCGGGCTACCTGCATTTTACAAAAGTTTAACAATGCTAACGTTCTAGATAAGGCAGCCTAACAAATGAAAACAGTATTGGGTTGCAGCTTGCTGATTGGAACAAAGCGACCCATTGCATCAATGGACACAGCCAATTATGACATCATCTGCAAATCGTTTCCCCACGCATCTAAAGACTTGGATTTTACTATTTTCCTGCTGGTTGGGAATGAGTGTCTCAAGCTCGGCCGCAATTGTAGTTCGCTATAACTTCAGTACTGGCGACTACACTATTTCAGGTTCGGATTCCGGCCCTGGTTACCAAGCGATGTATCCAAACTACGGCTGGAATTTTGGAGATTCCTCAACAAACTGGGATGTCGGTTATTCTGTCCTGAATCCAATTTTTAGTGATATTGGCAATCAATGGTCAGCAGGTGGTGGTGCACACACCAGCTTCAGTCTATACGGTTTTTCTGCCACAATGGCTTACGGCGATACAGAGGGAGGCAACACTGGCACCCTAAGCCTGCTCGATGGTGAAACCGAAATCAAAGGTACGGTCGCCACAGGGCTCGGCGATCTCGAAGCAGGGGTCTATGTTGGACAGCCCGTTGGTACTTATTCCAGTGAAACATTTACGCTCGAAGTTGTTCCTGAACCAGCATCATACGCGTGCATAATCGGGGCAGTGAGCCTACTGCTGGTTCATCGACGCCGCAAGGGCGCCTAAAAGAGGGAAACGCAAGATATAAAGATATCATTCGCCCAATTCATGTTGTCGTAGAATCGACTATCGACTTATCGGATCCCGATGGCTGACATGAAGTCAGTGGCTTGAGCTTCGAGGGTGACACAAACGAGCAGGTCGCCAATTTACCGTCCACAAGCGAAAGTTCGATCTTCTACCGGTTATCGGTTAGCGAAGCGCCTTAGCTGTAATGGGGTCGAACGAAGAATTTAGAAAGCCACACGACCCGCACGCCCTCCCCCTCTGGCGAATGAAACGTAAGCTATTTATTGCGTGATGTGAGTTTGCCGAACCTTGCCTGTGATACTTACTATGGGCTCAACACTTCGGGTTAGGTCCATCCCTCATAAGGTAAGCAAATTAGGACCATAAGGCATTGGCCTGCAACATCATTCAAAATAGGCCTCGCAAACATAAGCCAACACGTTTGATACTCAGGCAATATGCCAATCAGACAACGGCCCTATTCTGCATTACGCCTATTTGGCCTAGCCCTTGTGGGACTACTGTGCACGCAGTGGGCTCGTGCAGCAGTCCAGATCACGGATGTCGACCATTACATCCTTCCTCCGGACGAGATCATTACGGTCACCGGAACCGATCTATCGAATGCGGCACAAGCTCGCTTTGTGAACCATGGAACGAATTTTCAGGATAGATACTTTGCATCGGTCAATTCGCTTAATTCGACAACGGCTGAAATCCGGATACCGGATTTTGTGGAGCCCAGAGCTTACCATACCTTAATTCTCGAAACCGATTCATCGAGTACGGTCGGCATTGGGTCACCACTAACCGAGCATACCGGAAACGGTGCCGCTGAAAACCCTTACGATTACGGCGCCGTTGTCATACGATCCGGAGCTCTCCTCAGCGGTGAAGTCAGATTCGGTATTGTCGTGGTGGAAACCGGCGGCGTGTTCGAAATGGACAACAACTCTCGAGCCACAACGGTTTACGCACAGGACGGAGCCGTTGTGAACGTGACGAGCGTCACGAACTCCGAATCCACCATTTACCACAGCCCCGATACGGTGCTTATTTGGGACAGCTCATCCTACCCTTGGGACGACAGCAACATGATCGAACTGCCACCGATCACGCCAAGCTATGACATCAATAGATTCCAGCAAGGCACCCCTGTGCATGTTGAGGTCGTCGGGAACGGAAGTGTTGACCGTTTTCCCGACCTGGAATACTTTCTCTACTATGGCTACGCGACCTTGACTGCGGTCCCTGCCCCGGGATACATGTTTTCCGGTTGGAGCGGAGACCTTAGCTCCCAGGAAGATTCGATTCGTGTGCATATTACAGAGAACGCGGCCTATGTCACCGCAACGTTTATGCAAGGCTGGCAACTCGAACTGCCGAACATCCCGGGAGCAACTACGAATGCATCACCGGAGCTAGCAATCTACCCTGACGGACAGGTCGTCAGCATAAGCGCTAGCATCGATCCCGATTACGACTTTCTCGGCTGGGGTGGCGATGCCAGTGGCAGCGAACTCAATACAACCATCGCGATGGAAGAGAACCTTCAGGCATTCCCAATAGTCAGAAGCAAGCTCTACGGAGAGCTACCTGAGCTTCAAAGCGCCGACCAATACATCAACGCTCCTGGTGAGACGATGACGGTCACAGGGGCGAACCTCGAAACGACCACCTTGGCCCGGCTCATCTATCGAGACAGCATGACTGAAATGACAGTCGCTACAGCCTCTCCCACCAGCACAGAGTTGATCATGCCGGAGACACCTGACGGTCGCGCTTATGCTTATAATCTATTCCTTGAGACGGAAACCGGGTCAAGCATCAGCATCCCCGACAATTTCAACAGCCACTCAAGCGACGGACCTGTCGCTGATTATCAAGATACCCGCCCCCTTGTAATCCGGGCCGGTGGCAGCTTGACTGGAGGCAGCTCTTCAGAATTGGTCGTCGTAGAAACCGGCGGATACTACCGAGTCGACGAGGGAGCGAATCTCCCCTACTTTATTTTTGCAGAAGACGGAGCGGTTATCGATTTCAGATTTGCCCCCGAATCATACCGGCTGACACTCTTTCACAGCCCCGAAACAGTCATCCTAGGCAGTGTCCCGATGAATCCGGATACCTTAAGTCCGGTTGCGGAGCTCATCCCACCACTGAGAGTCAGCCATGGATTCGACATGATCCAGAAAGGAAGACCGATCAATTTGACTATCATCGGTAATGGAACCGTGCAATTAACTCCCGACACCCGGAATTACGCCTATGGCACCACGGTGAGTCTTCACGCGATTCCGATGGAAGGTGCGACTTTCAACGGCTGGAGCGGCGACATTATCAGTCAGAACGAATGGATTAGCTATACTTTCGGATACGAACCACTCACCCTGACAGCACAATTTCCCACTGGTTGGCAGCTGGAGGTGCAGAGCATCCCCGGAATAACCGTCACTCGATCGCCCGCGTTAAGCAGCTATGAAAACGGACAAACCGTGTCACTGACCGCGACTCCGTCGTCAGGTTACTACCTGGAAGGCTGGGCCGGCGATGTTTCCGGCAATACGTCCACAATCCAAGTGACCATGGATGGCAACAAACGGGTCGTCCCCATCCTGCACCCTGCAGGCTATGATGAACTGCCGCAAATGAGCTCAGCGGATTATCCAGTCGTTGCTTATGGAGAGAATGTAGTGATCCGTGGGAGCAATTTGGCTTCCGCGAAAACGGCCAGCCTACTGTATCTGGAGCACAAGTATGATCGTCCGGCAGTGAATCAAACTGACAACTCCTTCGAATTCCAGATGTCATCTGTATTCTACAGTAAGAACTCGGCACATAATATCTTTCTAGAGGAAGCGGGAGGGGCGACGATCGGTATTCCGATCTACAACGAACACACCCAAGAGGGGCAAACACCGTTGAGTGCGTATTTCACACCTATGGTTGTCCGGGCCGGCGCAATCCTGTCAGGATATACGAGAAGCGAATTAATCGTCGTCGAGAGTGGCGGCATCCTTCGGGTCGACAATAGCATGGTCCAGCTAAAGCATATTATCGCTGAAGACGGTGCCGTCGTAGATTTCACAACAGCCACCTCGCTCAACGACGTACAATATTTCTACAGCCCTAAAACACTCACCCTCGGCGCACTGCCAGCCGATACTAGCTCTAAACTATATGGCTCGATACGTCCAAGCTACGGCATGTCGAAAATTACGCTCGGCTACAAAATCAACGTCCAAGTTGACGGCCCAGGGTCGGTTAAGATCGATCCGGAGCAGCCGGCTTTTGCCAACAACTCTATTGTCAATCTGGAAGCCATACCGGATGCGGGAACCTATTTTATCCGCTGGACAGGAGACTTCTCCGGCATTGACGCGACTTCCGAGTTCAGAGTGACAGGAGATGCAAGCGTCACTGCAGAATTCTCGACAGCGTCAAATTACTTCAGTGTCTGGCGACTCGAGCACTTCACGAACGAGGAGCTCGAAGACATCTCGATCAGTGCATTCGACGCGGACCCCGACCATGACTCCCTATCCAACAGTGCCGAATACGCATTTGGTTCGGACCCCAGAAGCGCGGACAAAAAGCACAAAATCAAGGTCGACAAGCAGCAGATCGACGGCGAGTTCGTCTTTACGGTCAGCTACCCGCGCCCCAAAGACGCACTGGATGTAAGCTATCAGATACTCGTCTCGAAGGACCTTGTCACGTGGAACTTTAACGGTGATGACACAGACCTCGTGTATTCCGAAGAGATCAGCGTGGAAAGCATTGACGAGGAGACGGAAGAAGTCACCTCGATCCTCTACCCGAATAACGACTCTCCTCGAAGCTTCTTTGTCAAGATTTCCGCACTACTCTTCGAGTAAAAGAGCCATCATGAAACCCGTTCTCATACTCGCCCTACTGACCTTTTGCATTCATTCGAACGCAGCGACTACGATTTGGAGCAAAGAATTTCCCGCAGCTCAACACGGCGACGATCCGGATGACTACGCGGTCATGGTTGGCCAGGATGGTTCCGTTGGAATTATGGACGCTTACGGCAACGGCCGGAAAGTGAATTGGTATGATCGATCCGGAACATTGATCCAAGAGTTCCTCACGGACAGCGCACTGTCCGGGTTTATCTATATTTCCCAGCACGAACTGGTCATTCAAGGGAGCGAGACGCATTTGTATCAACTTGATGACACGGGCGAACTCGGACATACGGTGACGAACAGTCGTGTCAGTGTCTTTTTAACCAGCTTTTCGGGATTCAACTACCCCTATCTACTTGAAAAGAAGTTGGGGCCTGACAACCAATACCAGCTCACGCTTTACGACCTGACGAACGAAAACTACCTTAACATTGTTGGCGATGCCGTCATTGGTGTCCACGGAAAGAACTTAAAAGTGCAGTGGAAGACATTATCCAATGCCAGCTATAAAGTGCAGACTTCAACCGATCTTACCGAGTGGACCGACTATACAGGGACGATCAACGGCACCGGCGGCACACAGGTCATCATGATCCCCTTTAGCGAAAGCTCAGATCAGACTTACGCGCGTGTCGTCAAACTATAAGCGCGAACAACAGATAATACGTAAGGAGCTTAGGTCCCATAAGGAGTTGCCCACGAGAGACGGATCTGTTTTCCCAAACAAATGAAGCGTCCGAAGCATCTTTTGTCAGTGACGAATCGGATTTCGCGGCTAATCTAACGTTAATCATGAAATCCTGCGTCTACTGGCTGATCGGACTCTTTACCCTGCTCCCCCTCAGCGCCAACAACAACCTGCGGCACTGGAATTTAACCGATTGCAGGCAGATTCATGCGGAGCTGGTTGACTATGACGAAGTACAAGATCGCGTTCACCTGCGGGTCCATGAAACCGACGATCTATACATGAAATTAGCCGACTTCTCAGTGTTGGACCAAGCCTGGTTGGTCGAGTGGACCCGAATCAGTGACGAGCTCATGCAGATGCTCGACAAGATGCCGGGTAAATTTACCGCCTACCAATACGCCGGCGAACTCGATACGCATGATTTCTATGTTTACGAGCCCTCCCCAGCCAGTGGGACCAGCCTCAGACCGCTCATGATTCTGATTAACGCCGGCCCCAAGGGCATGCGCTACCTGCTACGCCACATGGAAGCGGCCGAGGCGACTGGAATGACTATTGTTACAATGGATCGCTACGGCAACACAAAGTCAACGGAAGTCGCTGCGCACAACCTGGCGCGCTTTCGCGAGCTGCTGCCCCAGATCGAAGCAACTGTACCACATGACCCGGATCAGCTCTACATTGGCGGCATCTCCGGCGGTTCCCTGCGTGCCGTCAGCTGGGCCAACGCCATCGATCGCCCATGGAAAGGCATTTTCTGGAACGGAGGTTGGCTCGGTTATGATAGCTACCTGTTGGAGCACTACCGAAAAATGAAGGTCATCATCGTAAACGGAAACAATGACCGGGGCTCAAATTACTACGTGCGGAAGCGTGACCTCGAAATCCTACTGAATAACGGCTTGGAAGTCGGCATCATAGCCTTTGAAGGCGGCCATCAGATCCCGCCGGTCGAGCACCAGATTATGGCCTTCGAATGGCTTCTCGACAGCGATTCGATTGAGGAATTAAGCACGCTCGACGATTTGCGACCACCCCCGGCACCCAAGTTTCCGGAGTAGTCTCAGGCCTGAGTAAAAAAGTGGGGTGCTCAATAGGGGCAAACGTAGCAGATAGAATGAATGCGGGATTGTTATCCATTCTAGATCTGCCCCTTTTATCCGATCCTGAGTTGATCCAACTCAAACACAGACCATCGATTCTAGTTTAACACCGCCTGTGCCATAAAAGTCGTATAGCCGGGCGGGATGATCATCTCACAGGTCGCAGTCGATGCCTCAAGCGTGCCGGTCAAAGGTCCTGTGACTGCTTCCACCTTGCCGTAGGTTTCATTCCAGCCAACGACCCGGATTGTGGTCCCCAGTGGGATCCGGGAGCATTCCACCTGTATGGTTGTCGAACCGCTATTGATAATTTCGGCATCGGGAGCATTTTTATTCGCCCCCGGGTTGTTGGCCACGGCTACACTGTCAACAACCGTAATTTTGATGGGATTGTCGTAGAAAACCAGGCCCGGACGGGAAAGTCGTATGTCATCTCCATAGTAATTAGAATAGTTATGTTGATACGCCTCGGCACGAATGTGATCAGCTTCAACGCTTCCCCACTCACCTGTAATCTCATTCGCGATCAGGCGCAGACTTCCTCCGTCAATTGCACGAATGTATCCAGTAATCTCGATTCTTGTCGAACTGGCCAGCAGGAAGGCGCCTCCGCCACCGAGTCCGGATCCGGACTGAGGGGCTCCCTGCCCGGATCCCCCGATCAGGGGCACCAGAAACGGATTGATATAATCATTCGTCGGGAGCTCTGGCACCTCCGAAGAAACAGCACCCGAGGTGCCGCCCGGCCCCTGCCCATCCACTAGCCCGGAAGACTGACCACCATAGAATCCTCCTGCTCCAGGGAGCGGACCAATGGGCCCCAAGTTGATCTCTCCCATGATTGTTACATCGCCGGCAGCCAACCAAATGGCCGGCTTGTGCCCCATAACATCCCCACGGAGTAGAACTGTAGTCCCCGGCCCGATTGTGATGGTTGTGAAATGGTAGACTCCGTCCCGATCCGGATCCAAAGCCGGATCAATGTCATCCGGATCAAAGATGACGTCTCCCAGGTCAGGATCGAAGACCAAGGCACCATCACTGCCGTCGGACCCGGAGTTGAAAGGCGCAGCCAGCAGGAAGGCGGCATAGCAGCAAGATAATAGTGAAAGTATGAACTTTTTCATATTAAATAGGATCTATGGGGCTTGCTTCAAAATCGTAACAGGTGCTGACCAAACCTCGGACAGGAGCATCACCGAACTCGCGTTGTTTCTCACCAAAACCGGTGCCGACCAGACATCTCCTTCAAGTGCGGTTGGTGGGGCCGGGTTATTCACGCTGACCGCCTGAGACCAGGCGAGGCCTTCCAGTTGTGCGGGGCTGGCGAGGTTATGAACTTGGATCACATGAGCGGCTCCCTCTAAAAACTCAGCCGGAACTGAAGCGGAACTGCGCGGATTACTCCCGAATTCATATTCTTCTTTGTCGACAAAACCGTCACCATCCGAATCCACCAAATGCGGATTACTGCCGGCGAGCATGGTCTCGATGTCGTCATCCAGCATGTCGTCGTCTGTGTCTGAATGCAACGGATCTGTACCCAAACGCCCTTCTTCCCAGTCGTTCAAACCATCCGTATCCGAATTCAAGGGCGGTTCAACTTCGATCCGGAAAAACATCCGGGAGATGCCGCTGGTATCGAATTCCACGTAGTCGATGCCATCTTCCGCTGTTACAAATTCGGTAGGGATATTCCAGCTTGAAAAACCATCGGTCGTCTGCACCCGGTAGCGCAATCCCGATTCAGCGGGAATCCGGATCCGAAGACTTGCGCCGCTCATACTGAGTCCGAAATCGCCGGGACTGGCCGCATTCAAAGGATCCGTCCCGAGAAGCGACTCGATCAAATTGTTATACCCATCCTGATCCGGATCCTCGTCAGCAGGCAAGACTTGCTCATAGATCGACTCGAATACATCACTCACACCCGATGCATCCCCGTCATACGCAACGGCAGGCAGTGGAATGAGGCTCAAGATGAGACTCATAAAAAGGAGGAACGGGAAGCATTGAGGCATCGTTGAAAAGCGTTTCGAAAGGATAACGCTCAGACGCGCAGATCAAGTCAATGCACAAAAACGTAAGGGAACATACGCGGTAAATCCAAAGCAGAGGCACATTGACTGAGCTGAACTCTACTGGCTCCTAAAAGGGGTCCAACGCAAGATATAAAGATATCATTCGCCCAATTCATGTAAGGGCTCCACGAAGGAGTTTTCATCTGCTCGCAACGTTGGTGCCCTCCATCGTTGATGACGGCTTTCATTCGCCTGCTGGGATTTAATACCTCTTCTCATAATTATTGAGGATATGGTGCAACTGATTTGCTTCACCTCGCAAGGCGGCCGGTCAGGAATGCACCTAGGTGCTTGACTGTCCGGCTAACGCCGCGGGAGAAGCATATCAGCGCATCCCGCAGGGACAGGGGCGAGCTCATGCCAGAAGAGACTCGGGGCCAGCTCTTCGAGCAGGCCATCTTCGCGCGTGAACCATAAACGTCGTCGAGAAACCACTAGCCCGGTTCGATAGGAAACGGCGGAAGGGTCAATCGCTTGGCGGAGGGAACGAAGCAGCTAGTGGAGAGTTAAGCACTGCGGTTTAAACACGATACCGCCTCTGCCGCATTACAGCCTGAATTAGTCCGCCGAAGGCGTCTTCGAGTTCATACCTCCGTAGGAGACTGTGATTCGATCTTCCTCAAACAGCTCTTGGATCTCATCATACGACAGAGAATCGACATGTCCGTCGACAAAAACCATATTGATTTTGCCATCATGGGCTGCGTTCAAATCCTCGATCTCCTTTGGCCAGTTAAAAAACCAGCTCTTGGCCAGTTGACGGCCTGATTTATGGTCATCCACGAGCATGACAGACCTTGCCGGATTCTTGAATGATGCCAGATTCTTACCCATCACACCCCGCGACTTCGCTTCCCCATTCTCCATACCCGCATCATCGCCTACAGCCCCATAGGACAGCTTGCCGTTGCCGGCGATTTCCGCATTTGCATCAGAGATGCCGCCCGTATCATCTTCCGGACACCAAAAGACATCCGCCGAATCAATGATCTCTGGGTAAATATGCTTCCACCATGCGCCGCCCTCGGCGTCGTCAGCGCTATTCGTCGGCAACCACCCACCCTGGTTGCCCGCATACAAGAGCACACCCGAATGCAGTTGCCGTAAATTCGACAAACAAACGGCATCCCTGGCATTTTTGCGAACTGCGGAAATGGCCGGAATTAAGATTGCGGTCAGGACGCCGACAATTGCAATGACCGCTAAAAGCTCGATTAGGGTAAACGCACGACACGCATTCCCCGCCTGAAGCTCAAGCGTGGATTTTGATCTGGAAGAATGAAAAGATGGGACAATCACATAACTAGATTGATCCATGCAACACAGTTGTGCAAACCACAAGGCCCACACAAAGGCATCACTCTATTGTCTATTCTGGTATGAAAATATACCGATTCTGAGTGCACCGCAGCATCGAAGTATCCGTGAGTCGTCAAGCATTCAGCTTCGTCGCACGACGCAGGGATATGACTTTAAACTTTTGCGACTGCCCGTTTCTCCAAGAGCGCCCTACCAATCGATGTGCTCATTGAGGCTGCGCTCACTGAAGATCTCCTGAACCACAACATCTTTGTAACAGACACGGATCGCGATTCCCTTGAGGCTGGATCTGCTGCTTTTAACCGATGTCGAGCTTGAACTGGTATTCGTCCCTCCTGTTAATGAATCATAACGAGTCACCGTAGAAGTCGTTTTGCTCTTCGTCCGACTCATTTCGGCAGGTTTTGTGCGAAAATAGGTTGTTTCACCACCAGAGAGCTGATTGATCGCGATGAAATCGTCATAAACCTGATATGAGCCACCTGCACTCTTCACTACAATCTTGGTTCGGATGGTGATGTCGCGTAGTTGCTCCTGGGAATAATTCCTAAGCTCTAGATCATATGAAGCCCCCGAGACATTCACTTGGCGATCACTCGTCGTCATGGTTTCATCAAAGAAACGACCTCCGGAAGAAGTCGTATTGGAGCTACGCGAATGAGAGCCCATTCCCGGTTGCCGGTTAAACCTGTTTGATAGGTCCGGAGCCCTTGATTCATTGCTGCGGTCCGCCTGAACGTGGAGCTGTTCGCTAATTAAGAAAATCATGCGCCAGTCATTCAACTCCGCCCGAGAAGCAGGACTGAGTAATTCAGGAGAAAACCACATGCTTCCCGATTGATCCTTGAGGCGAATTTTCACCAAACCTCGCTCGTGATCAAATTTCAGAATCTGCGCCGTGATACTTTTCCCATCTTCACTTTTAAGCTCCAGATAGGGCTTGTTCATCGGATCGAAAACCATTGGAGCCTTCGAGGCCACAAGTTCATGAACCAAGCTAAAGCTCGACAGTAAGCAAAAAGCAAAGATCAGGGGAAACTTCATCATGAAGAGCATTCCATCGAATTGAGCCTAACGGGGTCAAACGCAAAAACAAGCCACTTACATGCATGTACAAGCAAAGCCCCAACATGTGGAAAAAGCCATCCATCCCGCATGCCGCTGTGCTATCCCCCAGTCCATCCGACTTCATTCAACCTGCTTCGGAACTCGAAAGCTGCGGACCCGACTATTGCAGTGGCCCGGCGTTCTTAAGCATCACTCGTCAACCAGGGACAGCTTCCTGCTGAGCTGGTCGGCATATCCCGCGCAACAAACCACGCGGGAATCCTGCGCCGGTCTTTCACCGCCCTAGCCGGCGGTGGCAGGTCCCCCCGGTTTCACGGCTCCAGGCCTACATGCTTTGTCCTTGTCATCGATGGCTCGGATTCGCATCCTGAATTCGGTTCGTGACTGGCCTCGCAGCTGTCACAAGCCGAAAAAAAATCACCATCAGCACGTAAAAATGTCCTTCTCCACGATTCGTAGCTCTGTTTCGATTCTATTGGCACTGGCCACCATGACCGGCACAGCCAGTGCATCGCTGGTTGCCTATGATGGATTTGACGGCTATACGGCCGGGACGGCGTTGAATGGCGGAGCGCAAGGTTCAGGTTGGACAAGCGACTGGGCGGAGGCAACCGCCGGGGATTCAACCATCCAGACGGCAGGCTTGATAGATCCGAATGGATTGGTTTCCGGAGGCTCGCAGGCCTTACTCAGCCAGCCCACAGCCGCCCGCTCCAATGTGGACGATTACTTGACCCGCACATTTGCAGCTCAAGCCGGCGATGTCTATATAAGCTTCCTCCTGCAGGCAGGAACGGGCATCGATACCAGCGACTTCTATAATTTTCAGGTGAGTAATGGTGCGACCGGAAATGCAAGTGACGCGCTCGGCGTGGGCATTCGTAATACTTCCGGAAATCCGTTTTTCGCCCGCGTGGGCAGCTCCAACGATAATGCGACGACCAATTCACTCACCAGTTCCACAACAGGCGAGACATTCTTGGTTGTGGCCAAATTCTCCAAAGATGGGAGCACGGAGTACAACCGGACCGATTTATACCTCAACCCGACCAGCAGTAGCGAACCACTCACAGCCGATGCCAGTGCGACAGCCGACATTACCGGATTGTCCGAAATCAGCCTGTTCAGCGTGCGCAATTACAATCCTGAGTCGGGAGACACGATCTGGATCGATGAGCTGCGGATCGGCACCACCTTTGCCAGTGTTGTTCCGGAACCCTCATCTTTCGCACTCATCGCCGGCTTCATGAGCATGACCTGGGTCATGCTGCGCCGTCGCTAAGGGCCAGCCACACGACGATCGGGCAGTCCGAAGAGCGTGGGATTCGCAGCGCTCAAAGCGGGCAATGTAGGGCGACAGGGATCAAACTTGGATATAGGAAGATTTCGACAGTCTCCCCCACCCACGTACATCCGAGTTCCTCAGCGGAGCCATGCAGCGTCTTGTCGACTGGTGTCCTTTTTCCGCTCATTCCCGAGAGAGCAGGAAAATGTGCCCCCGGTTCCAGCGTCAGGCAAGACAGCGCGCTCGGACACAATTCTGATGCTTTCGCTCCCCCCATGTTGACATGCACTGCTATACGTTCATATAATTAGCTTCCTTGTTCGCAGGAGCATATGCTCCCTGAGCATTGAATAATAGGGTTCGGCCATGCAGGCACATCCCTTAGACACTCAATCAACACCTCAAAGATGAAGACAATGAAATGCTTCCCTATCGCATGCACACTCTTCTGTGCATTGACATCCGCCCTACTCGCCGCCGACAAACCGAACATCCTGGTCATCTGGGGTGACGATATCGGCATGTGGAATATAAGCGCCTATCATCGCGGGATGATGGGGGGCAGCACCCCGAACATCGACCGGATTGGCGACGAGGGCATGATCTTCATGGATCACTATGCCCAGGCCTCCTGTACCGCCGGCCGGGCCGCATTTATTCTCGGACAGTATCCGCTCCGCACCGGCCTCAGCACGGTGGGCCTTCCCGGCGCCAAAGAAGGAATTCAGCCGAGCGACCCGACCTTGGCCCAGATGCTGAAGGACTATGGCTACGTCACCGGACAGTTTGGCAAGAACCACCTGGGTGACCGTGACGAGCACCTGCCCACCATGCATGGCTTCGATGAGTTTTTCGGGATACTCTACCACCTCAACGCGGGCGAATACCCCGAGCAGTACGACTTCCCGAAAGACGAGGCGACACAGGAGCGGTTCGGATTGAAGCAGCGCGGCGTCATCCACTCGAAGTCGACCGGTGACGGCACACAGGAAGTCGAAGACCTTGGTGAGTGGGGCCGCGAACGTCAGCGCAACCTCGACCAGGAGGTGCTCGTCCAGTCAAAGCGATTCATCAAAGACGCAGTCACCGCCGACAAGCCCTTCTTCGTCTGGCACAACACCACCCGTATGCACTACCGGACGAACCTGAACGAGGAGTATGACGGCAAGACCGGCTATGGTCTATATGCCGATGGCATGGCAGAGTTGGACGATGACGTCGGCGAATTGCTGGACCTGCTGGACGAGCTCGGAGTGGCCGACAACACGATCGTAATGTTTTCGACCGATAATGGCGCGCCCTGCAACTCGTGGCCGGACGGCGGCAACCAGCCTTTCCATGGCGAAAAAGGCGTCGGCGGTTGGGAAGGCGGCTTTCGCGTGCCGATGTTGGTCAAATGGGATGGTCGCATCCCCGCCGGCACCAGCACCGGTGAGTTCATGACGATGGAGGACTGGATGCCCACCCTAATGTCCTGGGTCGGGGATGACAACGTCAAGGAAGACTTGCTGGACGGGATGGACATCGGGGGCAAGAGCTACCGCGTACACCTGGATGGTTACGACCAGAGTGATTTGCTCCTGAACCAAGGAAAAAGTAAGCGCAAGGAATTCTACTATTTCACCGAAACGACCTTCCATGGCATCCGCTGGGGCGACTGGAAAGCGCTCTTTATCGACCAGGAAGAATGGTTCCGGGGTGAACAGGTCCCCCTGAGCACGCCCTATCTGATCAACCTGAAGCTCGACCCCTTTGAGCGCTTCATCCATGCCCGCGGCTATGACGAATGGGCTGAGAACAGAAGCTGGATTATTGGACAGATCGGCAAGCAGGTCGCGGACTTCGTGGCAAGCTTCAAGGATTACCCACCCAGTCAGAAGAGTTTGTCCGTTCAGGTTACAGGGGTGGCTGACATGATAAATTCCCAATCGATGGGACGCTGATTTCCCAATTTACCGGATCAATATCGGTTATCCAAAATTCGGGCAGGTGACGGCACATGGTTGTTGTTACCTGCCCTATTTTTTTGCTGAACTGAGAGCAAGTTATACCGCCAGAATTTATCCGAAACGGTATTAGGCACACAAGAGTCCGAGTGTCAGCCAGTTCGCACACCTGATCGGCAGTGACTCGTGTTGAGTACGAGTGCCTAAAAGGCCCAAATGAACCTTTGGATAATAATGCAATCCGTCGACGGGGTTTGAAGTAGCGTTCACGATGGACGCAAAAGCGACAGCTTATGCAGAGGTTTCGATTGATGTCATTTAGACCAAAAAGGACAAAAGTTCGCCACAAATAGCATCTGATTGATCTTAGCCCCCCCCCTAAGATCAGATAAACTGAGCTTTTTAGAAATCATCAACCTCAGCAAAACGTTCAACGAAATGTCAACGAAGCGCATCTTTCAGACACTCTATCCCACGATCGTAATCTCCCTGTTTGCAGGACAAATCGATGCAAGCGTTCTTTCGCATTACACCTTCGACACCGGTTACAGCGACAACACGGGAACGAACAATGGCAGCCTTCAAGATGGCGGCACAGCCGACAACAGCGGAATTGCCACCACGGCCGGTTATTATGTATTTGGTGGCGGCGCACTGACTCTCAGCGGAGAGAGCACGGACTATGTTGCGCTATCGACAACGACTTTCGACACCGGAGCGGGCGAGGCTTACTCGATTGCCTTCTGGGCACGGCGCGCGGACATTAGTCGGGCTTGGGATATGGTCATCGGCCATCGTGAAGATACAGCAAACTTCATTGGGTTCACCAGTTCGACAAGTAATATCAACCCGGGTGGCCTCCGGCTACGGGGCGATGCTACAGATGATGTGGATGCGATTTACGATCCTGACAATCAGGACGAATGGCACCATTATGTCGTCAGCGTGACATCCGGAAATATCGCAACGGTGTATATCGATGGTGTCGTCGCCAGTCTCGAAGACTCGAACGATAGCCCAGCAACAACATTCACCTACAGTGCGATCGGCGACGCATACAGCAACGATGGCTTGGAGTTCGAGGGACAGATCGACGAAGTATGGATCTTCGATGAGGCGATCGATGCAGCAACAGTCAATTATCTGTATCAGTATAATTCCACCGCTGAACCAGTAGCCGACACGACGGCACCAACCCTTGCCGGCAGCGACATCGTGGATGATGCTAGCGGCGGACCGGTGACGAAAGGTGATACCATCAGCTATACTGTAGCCTTCAGCGAGAACATCGATGACTCAACCGTGGATATCTCCGACTTCGGCAACGCTGGAACTGCAGCGATTACAATCAACAGCGTAAGCGAGTCGAGCCCCGGTAGTTTTACGGTGGAAGTCACGCTCGATTCCGAAGGCACACTGCAGCTTACATTGCTGGCCGGGTCCATCATCACCGATGAATCAGGCAATGCGCTGGATACCAGTGAAGCCATCACAGACGACACCACGCTTGACGTGTTAACCGTCAAGCACCTGCAAGTCTTCCTCATTGGCGGCCAGTCCAACGCCGATGGCCGGGCCCCCACGGAAGATCTGCCAACCTCCCCGGAGAACCTGCAAGCCGCTCAAGACGACGTGGACTTCTTTTACCTGTTCGAAGGCGGCAGTGAAACATTGACCTCCTTGCAACCGGGCCTATCGGAAAACAGTCAATATGGCATCAGTCAATTTGGTCCGGCCATCACCTTCGGGCGCGAGCTGTCCGACAGTATCGCCGATGGCACCACCACCCGAGTCGCCATCATCAAGTATGCAAACGGCGGCACAAACCTATACACGCACTGGAAAGCAGGTGGTGATGCGACGACTGACGGTGACGGTCCGGAATACGTCACATTTCAGGAAACCGTAGCCGATGGTCTCGCCGCTCTGGCCACAGCTTACCCCGACGCAGACATTGAGATCCAGGGCATGCTCTGGCTCCAAGGTGAAAGCGATTGTGACAGCGACAGTTATGCAACTGCCTACGAAGCCAACCTCTCGGCCTTTATTGATGACCTGCGAGCCACATTCCTGAATAGCTATGGCACTTACGAGTCCGATCTGCTTTTCATCATCGCTCGCCTTTCCAGTGCGCAGACATATCTTGATGCCACGCGTCTGGCCATGATACGAGAGGCACAGGTCGCGGTTGCCGATGCCGATGCCAGAGCGGTTTGGATCGATACCGATAATGTATCCATAAAAGAAAGCGACCATCTTCATTTCGATGCCGATGGACAGCAAGCGCTCGGTCTCGCAGCAGCGGAGAAGGTGCTGGAGTTTCCGGTCTCGATTCAAACAGAAACAGGAGGGAGCTTCTCCATCGGTACCAGCAATGCGCTCAAAGGCCTTCAATATACGCTGTTCGGCAGCACGACTTTGGACAACTGGACCGAACTCACATCCACCCAAGCATCTGACCGCAGCGTAAGCATCACCTACACGCCCACCGACAGTGATGATAACAATCACTTCTTCATCCTGGAACGCTCGGTACCCGAAGCAGAATGATCGAGAGCGCGGTTTCCTAAAGTGCCGGGGGGCGTTTGCCTCCTTTCTACTTCCCCTAGAAAAAGCCGCAGCGGCCCAATGCCTATAACTGCGACTCCACCGGCAAGAGCTCGATGAGCTTCGCTAGGAAACGCTGCCCAAAGGTCGACAAGGGATCCTTTCGGTAGCGGACTGCCTCGCCGTTGTTAGTGGTAATCCAGATCAAGTGATCGCTCTCATCCAACTCCAGCTTGTAGCTGTTCCGTGGCTCTACCCCCTCGGCCATGTATTCCAAGACTTGCCGCGCCAACTCGGGGCTCTCCACGTAGATCCCCGCCTCGGTATTGATATTGGACGAACGGGGGTCGAGGTTAAAACTGCCGACAAACACGCTTTCATCGTCAAAGACCAATGCCTTGGTGTGCAGGCCCGAGAGCGGTTCCCCCTCCCAGGTCTTCCGGATCACTGAAGAATCCGGACGTAGCTCATAGATTTCTGCACCCACTTCGAGCAGTTGCTTGCGAAACTCGGCATGACCGGCGTGGGCCGCCAGCACATCATTGGAGACTAGTGAGTTGGTCAGAACGCGCACGGTGATCCCCCGACCGGTGAGCTGCTTCACCTGTTCGACGCCACGGTCCCCGACGACAAAGTAAGCAGATTCCACGGTCAGCGATTTCTGCAGCTTCGGGAGCTTCCCGCGCAATTTAGAAATAAGCTCGCCGCCATCGGCGTCGGTGACCGCCGGATCGTCCCAGACAATTCGTCCCGGAGCCCAGACAAACAATCCCTCGAGGTCCTCGACCTGCTGCTGAAATTCGTCCAGGTCCGCGTCAAGCGGGTACGGGTAATGGCCGAGGGCAATCAACCCATCAATATCGGCGGCAAACTGCTTCAAGGTTCCGAGATCGACTGATTCCCGAACAACCGCAGCCGCGGGAACGGACCAGTCTCCCCGCCAGAAATAATCGAAGGCCTCGGACACTTCACGCACCACGGGGCCGACCGCGGCAATGTCAAGGTCACGAAAATTGGAATCGGGGGCTACCGCGAAATAGTGATCCCCGATATTCCGGCCGCCGACGATGGCGAAGCTGTTATCCACGATGAGGATCTTGTTGTGCATGCGTCTGTTGACACGTTGCAGATCCGTCAGAAGATCCAGAACCGGGCTTTTGCGTCCGGCAAAGGGGTTGTAAACCCGTACCTCGATCTTGGGATGCGCGTCGAGCGCGATCAGGGCTCGGTCGCTGCCCCCGAAGCCGAGATCGTCCACCAGTATGCGGACACGCACACCACGATCCGCCGCGGCAAGCACCCGTTGGGCCATGATGCGCCCCGTTTCATCCGCTTCCCAGATATACACTTGCAGGTCGATGCTCTTTTCCGCCCGGTCAAGCATGCTGACCCGCGCGTTGAAAGCCTTGTGCCCGTAGCGCAGGAGGGCAAAACCCGACTCGCCCGGGTGAGCGACCTCCGAGGCCGCGTGGGTATGGCCGAGGGTCGTCGACCGATAATCCCGGATCGCGGTCGATTCCGGCTTCGGGTAGGCTTCCGGGTCGGTCGCGCAGCCCGACACCAGCAAGTACAGAAGCATCACAACCCCCAGTAGCGCACTGGGGATACCGCGGCAACGTTCCACTCTTTTCCGCATAGAAGTAACGATCCTGGAATAATTAAGAAATTTGTCGAGCGAAAGCGACACCAGCTCAAGGCCTCAGCTTACGAACAAGAGGATCGAAGTGCTGTCAATTGCCGACCCTTGACTTGCCATAAGAAGGTTTGTCTTCTAGCCTTCAGCCTGAATTTCAAGGGAGGTAAATCGCATGAAGATTAAAATTCATTTTCTGGGAGCGTCGCAAAATGTGACCGGGTCACAATATGTCGTAGAGGCAAACAACCAGCGGATCATGATTGACTGCGGGTACTACCAGGAGCGGGCCCTGCAGGATCGGAATTGGGAGCCGTTTAAGGTGCCGCCGGAAGACTTGGATGCGGTCCTATTGACTCATGCGCACCTCGACCACTGCGGGCTGCTACCGAAGTTGGGCAAGGAGGGCTTGCGCGCCAAAATCTACTGCACCTCGGCGACGGGCGACATCGCCAAGATCGTGATGGGTGACAGCGCCAAGATCCAGGAAGAAGACGTGGCCTTCAAAAAGAAGCGCCACAAGAAAGCTGGCCGTGAAGCAAAGCATCCCTATGTGCCCTTGTTTACGGTGCAGGATGCCGAGCGCGTCGGCGGCTTGATGTCCTATGTAAAGTTTGAGACGCCCGTGCGCATCGCGGATGGGTTTGAAGCCACCTTCTTCGAGAGCGGGCACATCCTCGGGGCCGCGAGTATCTTGTTGAAAATACAGTCAGGCGGCGAAACGCGCACACTCTTGTTTTCCGGTGATATCGGGCGCAACGATGTGCCCATCCTGCGCGACCCGACTGTCTTTACCAGTGGTGTGGATTATGTGGTAATGGAATCCACTTACGGCGACCGGGAACACCCCGACGCCGGCGCCATTCACGACCAGTTGGCCGAGGTGGTAAACCAGGCGCACCGTGAGCGCGGCAATGTCATCATACCCAGCTTTGCGGTCGAGCGATCCCAGGAATTGATGTATTATCTGGGTGAGTTGCTGGAGCAGAAGCGCATTCCGCCGACGATGGTACTGGTCGACAGCCCGATGGCTGTCCGGGTGACCGATGTGTTTCGCCGGCATCCGGAGCTCTTTGACGAAGAGACGATGGAACGCTTGAGCCATGGCAACCACCCCTGCGACTTTCCTTCGCTTAAGTTGATCCGAACCGTCGAGCAATCAAAGGCGATCAATTCGATCCACGGCACAGTCATCATTATCGCCGGTTCCGGAATGTGCACCGGTGGTCGCATCAAACACCACCTGGATGCGAATATCGACCGCCGGGAGAACACGGTTCTTTTCGTAGGCTATCAGGCGCAGGGCACTTTGGGGCGGCAGATTCTGGACGGAGCACAATCAGTTCGCTTGTTCGGTCGACAAAAGGAAGTACGCGCCCACATCTCACAGATCGGCGGCTTTTCCGGCCATGCCGGCAAGTCGGAGCTACTGCACTGGATCACTTCGATTGAGTCGAAGCCGCGACGTGCCTTCATCACCCATGGGGAATCCGAGGTCGCGGTGAACTTCGCCCGCGAAGTGGAAGCTGCGACCGGCGTGCCCAGTGTGGCTCCGGAATACGAATCGGAATACGAACTCGAATAAGAATCACGGGGCACACGCTGGGACGAGGTTCGGTATCCCGATCGATCTGCGTCCCGTGCACACTGCAGCTCGTTGTGAACAACGAGCCCTATCCCCAAGAACCAAGCCTCTAGTCCTAGTTTAAAACACCATTAGTCCTGCTTTTAACAACGGGCAAAGATTACACGAACGGCTCATAGGGACTACGACCTGCTAGAGGGCAGTCATGTCCGAGCCAAATAAGCTTCGCCCACTCTATCTGGTCAATGAGCTCGCCCAAGCGGTTGGGCAGGAAGTGACCTATGCCTACGATGATCTCGTCTTCATCTCGCACTCCGAGGTGCTGGTCCAGTTCAACGACGACGAGTCTCTGAACCTATACCTGCACAAGGATCTGGATGAGGCCCTGTATGGCTCGACCAAGGCCAAGTATGAGATCACCGCCAAGGAACAAGGCACTCCGCTTTACTACAAGGGCCGCTTTTCCATGGAGACCAAGGAGGGCAAAGAGGAAATCAACCTGGAGTTTTTCCCGGAATGAACAACGAAACGACCAGCTGTGCACTCGACGGACTGAGCAAGTCCGACAACATCCAACCGGACCAAATAAAAGGGATCGTCTCTTTCTATGGGAAAGCCGGCTGCAAAGGCAATGCCCGCCAGATGGAGCAGCTAAAGGAAGCCGGCTACGTGGTGCAGTTTGTCGACCTTCTGAGCCGGAAGCTGGAAGCGAAGGAGTTGCTCAATTTCTTCGCCGGTCGCAGCATCCACGACTGCGTCAATCTACGCGCGCCACAAATCACGGCGGGCGAGTTTAAGCCTGAGACCTTAAGCGAAGACGAGCTGCTGCAGGCGATGATCGAGTCTCCGATTCTGATCAAGCGTCCCCTGCTCTTCTTCCGCGGCGAGTTTGCCTGTGGCTCGGACCACCCGCTGATGGCTCGCCTCCTTGGCGATGTCACGCCGGTCGAGGGCTGCCAGCGAGATGACGACTGCAGTCATCATCAAGGGGCATAAGTGGTCGCCCCAAACACTTATCTCCGGCGACGGAGCGCGATCAAGCCGGCCGCGAAACCCGCTGAAATCAGCGCATAGTTGGAGGGTTCGGGAATGACCGTCAATCGGAGTGCATTCAACACAGTATAGGTGCCGGAACCGGTAACATAATCTGTCACTTTGATCTGCAATGAAGTCGTTCCGGAAAGTGTAATGATTTCATTCATGTAGCGTCCCAAAGCATCACCGTCGCTTTTCCCGCGATAAGGCGAACTGCTGGTGTCTTCGCCTAGCCAATAAACATCCGTTGTCGCCGTTCCATCTTTCTCAAGAACGGAGAAGCCATACCAAGTCGAGCCGTCGTCGATTGAATATTCGAAATAACCAGTCGCGGTGTCCGTGTAACGGCTGGAGAAAAGATCCAGAGAGATTTGAGAGTCCTCAACCAAGTTTCCGAAGGTCAGAGTGAAAGATTCGGCACCGCTCCCGGTGCTGGTGAAAAAATAATCACCCGCCGCATTACTGCTATTTCCTTCCGTGACCCAGGAGGGGCCCCCATTATCCAGTGTTTCGGTATTGCCCGAGTCCGTAAGACTACCAGCTCCAATCAGAGTAATGCCCGTAGCAGTCGATCCGGAGGTGTCGGCAATCGTGACTGCGGATCCTTCGATATCTGTATCCGCCGCGTAGACATTCCAAGCCGAGGCACCGCCCGGAAAAGTCGAAGTGGTCCGGGTCGTGTTAAAATCGATCAGATAGGTCGTTTGCGCGGACAATGTAAGAGCGCTGGCGAAAAGAAATCCTGCCAAAATTTGATACGACATCGGCACAAGATGTTGATTTATTTTTCTATCGGGAAGGGTAAGAATTCGGTGCTGCCTAAGTCCCGAAACACCTAAAGAACAGCAAGATTAAATTGGCCGCCCAGAAAGTGCCATCCAGCCCAGGCGCCAGAGATAAAGATACCCGACTTACGGCCGGGCCCCGTCAAAAATCACCAGGACCAGCCCGCTGCAGTCGTGCTCGAACTTGTAAAAATCCGACCAGAGGCCGGCTACGAGAAAGGCAAAGACGGTATCACGGTCTTCGGCGACACGGCCCGATCCGATCCATTTGGCCGCCTTCAGGTCGAATACACGAAAGCGCGCACCGATACCGGGCAGAGTGTCGCCACTGAAGATCCATTCCGCCAAAGCCTGCCCCGCATGCTGCGGACGCTCATAGTCGAAGACACTGGTACGCGCCTCAAGATAGGGACTGCCCGACAATCGGTGCGGCACGCGTTCAAAAAATGACAGTTCATTGCCCTTGTGCCAGTAGATCCGCGGTGCGGTCTTTGCGGTGACATCTTCGCTCAACTGGCGACGTGCCGATTTTTTACGGAGAAATTGGGCAATCTCCTGGGTTGTGATCGCGTCCGCACTGGGTGCCGGTGCGGTGTCATCAAACAATGAGGGCTGGGTGTAGTCTGATTCGTCCGCTGGCATGTCAGGCGCAGTGAAACCCCATCCGCAAAAGTCTCAAGTCATATTGCACGCACACGGCTTACACGCCGGACCTAAGTTTCCAGCCTCAGGATGAGCGAAATAGATCGAGAAAGCGGTCCTCGTACTTGTCGAACAGTTTGAGTCGGTCGAGTTCGGCCTTCAGTTCGTAGGCTTTCGAGCGGTCCTGACGGGCTTGTTCGAACAGGGTTTCGATGTGTTGCCGGTCACCGGGGTCCAGTCCGGATTCCTCGTCATCGGGTACGGCCTCAGCCGGCGCGGCCCCATCGCCCGCGTGCTGCCGCATCATCTGTTCGACATTCCCCAAAAGTTTACCAAGTTGCACGCCTGCCTGATCGGCTTGTTGCTTCAGTTCCGCAAGATCGAGATGGACCCCTGCCAACCGGCAAAAAGTCTCAAGCACGGCATAGGCGGCTTTGGGGTTCGGAAGCTGCGCGAAGACATGAGGCATCTCGCCCAGCAGGCAAACGCCGTCGAGTCCATCCTCGGCGGCCACCCCGAGCAGCGCGCCGTTCAAGCCACCAATTCGGCCTTTCTCTAGTATTTCGGTGTTCAAGCTCCGCAGCTCGGCCAAGCCGTCCTCCGAGGTCGCTGCGGCAAAGGTACGTGCATCATGTTCAGGGTGCATCCCGGTCGCCATCGCGGCAAAGGTAACCACTCGCTGTACGTCCAGTTGCTGGGCAAACTGGATCATCCGGTGGCAAAAGGCATGCTTGCCGATGGGCGGTTGCGCCTCACCGATAAAGACCAGTATGTCGCGCTTCGCCTCCGGATCCTTCCAGACAAAAAAACGGCTGCGCGGTAGACGGCCGGGATGAATGATTCCACCTTGCACATCGATGTATTCAATGTCGAAGAGATCACGGGGTGAAAACTCGGCCAACTGATGCATGCCAAGCTTGGACATCAGGTAGTATCCCGCGCTGGACGCCACCCCGCCCATGCCGGGCCATACCGCAACCAGCCACGGTTTGTTCAGATTCGATTGTTCCGCCATCACCTGTATACACTAATGCCTAGAGCCGCAGGGATCAAACTCTTGAGGTATTCCCGTTACGGAAAGAAGATGGACAAGCGAGCGACGCAGCCCCAAGTTCCCTGCCCTTCAATAAATCAGGAGGTCAGCGATGGATTGGGACAGGTGTAATCATAAGAAGATAGATCAATTTCAGGCAGAGGCTCGGCGCTGGAAGTCGAACGACGGCAAGAGCACGGTAAAAAGCGCGGGCAAGAAGGGCCTGCGCACCCAGCCCTCGAAACGAAAGAAGCGCGGCAATTAGTCGCCGGCGCCCCTTCCGATGGATGAAACGCTCGAAGTCCGCCCCTGCGCCAAGCCTGGCCATGTCTTGACCCTAAAGGGCGAGTTACGCGCAGTGCCCGCCGGATGGGCCCTGTTGCCTCCAGGGGACGCCACACTGAGCCGCCGGATCAAAGCCGACGGTCCTAGCTGGACGGTGAAAGAGAAAAAGGGCCGCAAGCTCTTCTCCAGAGGCATCTGGGCACCGGCCAAGCGAATTGAAGCTCTACGGTTTGCGCTTCAAATCGAACGCGCCGACCCCGGCTATACCCGAAAGCTCGAAGCAGGCCGTGCCCGTCGTGCCCGGCAGGAACTGGCCTACGCAGAAGATTTCACCAAGGCTCTGCGCGACTACTTGAACTTTCATCCGCGCTATGAACAGCTCGCAGTCCGGCTGGCCCAGCTAATCAGCGCGCATGCGACACCGGTCGGCAGCGGCACGGTGGCCCGGACCAAACGGATCCCCATCGAGCAGCGAGCGGAAGCCGCGACCATCGCATGGCTCCGCCACCAAACCACCGCCTACGACCACATGCCGATTCCCCGCGAAAAGGGCGCACGCCGGGAAGTCAGGCGCATGCTGGCAAAGGAGTCCAAGCGCTTGCTGCAATGCTACCGGGCAGGCCACCGCATCGAGGTCGAAAATTGCCCCCTGCAAAAAGCGATTCGCTGACGGTCAGAGCATAATGGCGGTTCCGGCTTATTCGACGGCATCCGCTTCCGTCGTCACGGACTCGGACTCATCGCTATCCTTCAAGGCATCCGCAGCGGCATCGGTCGCGGTCTCAACCGCATCGCCCACGACCTCGACGGTCTTCTTGACCGCGGGCTTCACGAAATCAACCGTCTTGTTCGCCGCACCGGAAATGGCTCCGGTCGCATCCTTAAAGAGCCCCTTGACCTTGTTCGTGGCCGGTTCGTCCTCAACCGCCGCCTCGGTCTGGACGACGGTCTGAACAGCCGTATCGGACTCGGCCGGACTTTCGACCTTTTCAAGAACGACCGGATCTACGGACTGAGCCGGAACAACGCGTTCAACCGGTACCGCAGTATCGGCCCCGGCTTCGTGCCCCTTGCCCATGATCAGAAACGCCGCCACTGCGCCAGCGATCAGCAGCAAAGCCAGCACGGCCACAACTAGCGGAATTATCGGCTTCTCGGTCTTTGGTTGTACGTATCGGGGCTTTTCCACCGGAGTTGACGGTGCTGCGTCAGCCAGGGATTCGAAATCAAATGCCGGGGCGGATTCCGGCTGCGTCACCTCAGGAGCCGGCTCGGGCTCTTGTTCCGCTTGGTCCGCTTCGGTTGCCCCGTCTTCGCTGTCACTGCCAGCGAATGCTGCGATCGCCGGCGCCGGCGGGGGCGTCTCTTCCGGACCTGACAAATAGTCCGGTATGTCTTCGATCACATCCGGCATGTCATCATCGTCTTCGAGTGCTGCCGCTTCAGTATCCAGGGTTTCCTCCGGTACACCTTCCGGCACTTCGTCCGGTACACCTTCCGGCACTTCGTCCGGTGCACCGACTTCCTCCGGTTCGGATTCCTCCGGCTCGCGGTCCAAGTCCTCAGGGGACACATCGGCCTCTGCCGGTGGCATGTCGGCAACCGGCTCCACATCTACCTCCGACTTAGCCATCAAGGCTTCAAATTCGGCATACGATAGCTTGAAGTTGGGATCTTCCGCATCCAGCGCCGCCTCGCTCAGGGCCATACGCTGAGTGAGATGCTCCGCCAGCTCGGCAAAGATGGGGACACTCACCGGCGGGAAGCCCAGTTGATGGAGCGCCTCCAGTTCCTGCTTCGAACTCTTGGCGCCATCCACGGCCCCCCCGTTCAGGATCGCGTTAATCCCTATCGTAGGAGGGACGCCCAGTGTTTTGACCAGTTCGCCGATGGGAGCGGCCTCCCCCGTTGCCCGGAGGTAAAAGAAGTCGTCAATCAAACCCAACTCAAAGAATTCCACGATCCGCTTCCAATGAAACGGTCCGAAATCCTCACCGGCCGGATTGCGCAGGCTTATCTTAGGGGATGGGCTCATATAGGGTCGATTAATTCCAATGCAGTTCAAACGTATGCGGGCCGGCCGTCGAATTCCGATCCGCCCCTACTCACGCTAATAATATGGAAGCAATAAAGAGACCTTCGGAGCAATACGAGTTGAAAGAAATGTAATAATTCCGACCGGAATGAGTCCTGCGATTGTAGCGCTCCCCTACATGAAATTGAATGATCGCCACATACGAGTGGGCTAAATGGCCGGAACACTCCGTATATGTCCTTAAGGTGCAAGCGTTTCAAAGCAAAACGGCTGGGCGTCCGAGACACCCAGCCGTCGTGATGTTTCCAACTTATCCGCTGCCTACTGAAAAGGAACGGCCGCGCGCTTGGCGGCCTCGACCGAGACCGGGAAATAGCCGACTTCGGCAACGGTTTGCTGCCCTTCCTTGCTATAGGCAAAGCGCATGAACTCCTTCAGCAAATCGCTGGGACCGGTGGCTGGATCGATGTTTAAGGTAATGTAGAGATTGCGGGCCAAGGGGTATTTGCCGGAGGCCGCGTTGGCTTCATTCGCCCCGACAACCGCCCCCTCACTGTCCTGCAGGGGCGCTGCCCGCACGTCATCGGTCATATAAGCAATGCCGGAGTAGCCGATTGCATAGGGATCGGCTGCCACCGCAGCAACCACTTCAGCGCTTCCGGGATGTTCGGTCAGTCCGGCATTGTAATCTTGTTTCTTTAGAGCTTTTGACTTGAAGAAAGCATAGGTCCCGGATGCGGGGTTGCGGCCGTGAAGCCGGATCGGAGCATCCGTCCATCGTCCACCGAGGCCTAGCTGACCCCAACGTGTAACCGGTTCCTCGGATTGACTGAAAATCCGCTCCAGTTGATCCAAACTCAGGCCTGTTTCCAGAATCGGATTGTCAGGGTGGACGAAGACAGCCAGTGCATCAATCGCCACGGTAAGCTGAGTGGGTGCGTAGCCGAATTTGCCGGTAAACTTTTCGATTTCAGCGTCTTTGGCGGCACGACTCATCGGTCCGATGTCGGAACGTTGTTCAAGAAGAGCGGGAATGGCAGTCGAAGAGCCCTTACCTTCATGGCGGAATCGGAGGTTAGGATGAAAGCGCCCCAGTTCCGATTCCCAGTTGGCGATGACTTGGTCCATACTATCCGAGCCGATACTACGGAGGTAACCCTGCAATGAAGTTCTCAGCTTGTATGGTTCATAAGCGGAAGCAGGCGTACTTTTCTGCGCCGGCACCATGACTGGCGCAGCTTGCGTGCCAGCTTGGCTTTGTGGACCACAGGTCGAGCGAGTCTGGCAAGCCGGCATCCAAAGGCCGATCATTCCGGTCAAGGTGATTAAGAGCGATTGATGAATCTTCTTCATAATTTGATGTGGTTAAAAATTCAAAACCGGACCTCACGTACTACGCGGAATCCGATGTATTCGGTTGCAACACTGGGGGCATAATCCCAACGATTGCCCGATCGGGCGAACCCAGCCTCGTCGTAATAGGAACCGCCACGAAGCACCTTTGTACTCAAGTTTTCATCCGCCCCTTCGCTGAGTTTATCCGCAACAGGATTCAGCGCCGGCAACTCCTCATAAGGCTGCATCCAATCCAAGGTCCATTCCCATACATTTCCATGCATGTCCTGCAGGCCCCAGGCGTTCGCCTCGTATTGGCCAACCGCCACAACTGCATCCTTGTTGCCGACGGCTCCGGGATCGAAAATATTCGCCGCGGACAATTCCAGACGGTTGCTTCGATTGTTGTACGGCTCCGCACTGCCGGCGCGACAAGCATATTCCCATTCTGCTTCAGTGGGCAGGCGATAGTTACCCTCCGGATCGATTTCACACAATTGCCGGCAGAAAGCCATGGCTTCGTGCCAACTGACACTGTGTACAGGCAACTCAGGCTTGAATTCGGATTGGGGTAACTGCCCAGGCAGTCGTCCCATCACTTGCAGCCACTGGTTCTGGGTAATTTCCCGCTTACTAAGGAAGAATGCCCGGGTCTGCGTAACCGGATGCTGCCATTCATCTTCATCCCTGCCGATTTCATACTCCGGCGTGCCCATGATGTAGGAGCCTGCCGGTATGAAGCACATCGTGAGTCCAACCGGAGTGAATTGCCGTTCTGTTCCGGCCGGAAACGCATGACGATGCAAGAACCGGATAGCAGGTTCTGACTTAGGTTGTAAGGTGAGGATTTTCCGGTACATACTTTTCGTCATCTCAATTTCACCCTGATTCTGGTAATTCGCAGCGAGCTCCGACAGGGTCGCAACTGCGGCCGTTTGAAACTTCATCATCGACTGAAGTGCATTCTCCCGGATCAATAAGCTTTCCCAGTTGGACCCTTGGGCTTCGAGGGCTTGCAGAGCTTCAAGTTTCTTTTCCACCTCATTCCATTCGAGAGCCGCATAGGTTTGCAGGGCGTCTCCTTCGACAATCCGGCGATTGCATCCGATCTCGCGCGTGACTGCATCGGTGAGGTTTTCAATAAGGGCCACGGCATACGCATTTTCCAGGGTTGCCCTGTCGTCCCCTTGCGCCTTCTGCAGTTGAATGACGAGTGCCGAACATTCCTCTTCATGCAATGGCATCCGCTTCAACTCTGCATGACTGGCATAAAAATCCATAATGTCATCAAGGTGATCCCGTGGCTCAGATTCATCGAGTCCAGGAGCTGGCTGCTCGTCCCTGTTCATTTCGACAGCCGGAATCATCATGCTTTTGAAACTCCCGGATTGCGGTGTCGGCAATACCGGCTCAGCGAAACCTGAAACCACTGGCTGAGTCAGTTCAGAGCTGCGCATCACTTCCCCTAGCTTTGCGTCATCGGTTTCAAGCGTTTTAGGAGTCGTGCCATGATTGAATTTGCCGGCCCCCGACACCAGAAAGAATGCGACCGCTACGATTCCTGAAAGAACAATCGGGATTAAAATAAAAAGAAGCCCCTTATTTCGATGACCCCGTTCGACGGGATTCTCCGAAAGGTCAATCAAAACACTTTTCTTAGGTTGATTACTCATCGCACATCTGAATTCGACGTGATTCGAGATAGGTTCGCCGGCAATACTGTCGAGGCTAGTGTTTCGGTTCACAGGAATGTTACCGGACTGTCGACAGACTGAAACAGAACATGTAACATCTGTATCACAATATCCGATACAATAAAACCTAATGCCCGCCATCAATGCGGCTTAAGCTATTTTTGTGAAGTTCAGGTAACAACGTAAAGTGTCATTGTAAATCGGATACGCATCAATCACAGCTATGCTAAATCAACTATTTCCCTCCAATAAAAAGACCTAGATGGAAAGCAAAACCGCACTTAAGAAACTCAGCAAGGAAGAGTTACTATCCGGATTGGACCGCAGCAAGCGGAAGTCAGTCCGCTTGATTTTCGATAATACCGAAGTGCATTACCTTGTGCTAATGGAATCGCCCGATGGACACCGTCGCAATTTAGTGACGGTCGGACCCAACCTGGAACTACCGAACCTGGAAGCTTTGGACAGTTTAAGTTTCGACGGGCTGGTGCCAGTTGCCTACGTTTCCTTGGAAACGGCACGAACAAGGCGCGCCACAAAACTATTCCGCACGCGCGGGGCCGAAACCATTCAGCAACTCGAAACCGAAGCAGGCAGCTTGCGTCTGGAGAACCAGCGTCTGCGCAGTCAATTGGATGCCTTGCTGAAAATGAGTGGCGCCATCGAGCAGGAGCGACTGGAATCGGGGCAGCGTGCGGAGGAATTGGCGCGCCAGCACCGGGAGCAGAACGAGTTCCGGCTTCAACTGGCTGAAAGAGAGGAAGAATTGTTAAAAATGGAAGAGCAACTCATGGATCGGATGCATGCCATGGTGCAGAAGGAGGCGGAGCTACAGCAATGGGAGGAAAACATGTTTGCCCGCGAACGGAAGCTTCTGGAACTGCAAGAAAAGCTCGACCATAGAAAAGACGATCTCCACGCGAGCTGCCGGTAAGATTGCTCCAAGCATGCCGATGAACCCATCAAAACGCGGTGCCGGCATTTGAGAAACACATGATAGCCGGATAGCTTAACCGATGCGTTCACAAAATGAAATTATCGGCATCTGCACCTGGAATCTGGGAATCAAAGATTTGGACTTGATGATGTCCACTATCGCAGGGCTTGGCCTGACTGGAGTTCAATTCTGCGGGAGCTATCGTGAATTCGAAGCGGCCGAAGTCAAAGCAGCGGCTGCCGCCAACGGCTTGGCCCTGATTATCTATGACCCCTTTGATTGCCATCCAGGCCCCAAAAACGGTGAGGCCACGTTCGAGAACGCTATCAGCTACTACGATAAAGCCATCGACTTTGCCGCCGAACTCGGCGTGGGCCAGACCTTGCAAGGCCTATCGGCCTGGACGAAAAATTGCAGGGACCAGCAAGGCGCCTGGACATTTCTCAGCGAGGCCCTCCGGTCATTGTCAAGTTACGCAAATGGCAAGGGCGTCCCCCTCTCCTACGAACCCTGCAACCTCTACGAAGTCCCCTACATTCACACCGCAGCGGAATACCAGCAGCTAATCGATGCGAGCGGCTGTACGGACATCCAAATCCTGTTGGACAGTTTTCATATGAATATCGGAGAACCCGACCCCTTGAAAACATTGGAAGTCTATGCCTCCCGGAACTCGGTCTTTCACCTGTCCGATTCAAACCGAGAAGGCATTGGCCGGGGGCACATTGACTTTGGCGCCTATCTCAACGCGCTCCGTCGAGGAGGCTTTGAAGGTCCCTATGTCGTGGAGTGCGTTTTGAAGGGAAACCCGGTCAACACGCCACCGAGAAACGATGCGGAAATGGCCCAGTTAACCAGTCAAATCCGTGAGAGCGTCGAAGCCTGGAAAGCACTCCAATCACTCTAGCACCAACCGCTTCAGGGTATCACTTTCCGCTCCCGGAATTCGTCGAATAAACGCAAAAACATCGACTCGCTGTCGACTACATCATGAAAGCCGGCCTGCCGGATACGCGTAGTGGATGAAATCACATCCCAGTCGCAGTTCAGGATAAAGTCACCGAAGGGCCAAGAAGCAATCTTCTCATAAGGCACTTCAACCAGGCCATACTTGCGCTGGATTGCCTGCCAGAGCGGGGCCTTGTCCGCCATCATCTCGGAGAGACGGATCGGCATCGGCTCCGCCGCATCCATATCGAAGTATGCGGCGATCTGCTTCCATAAGTGCGACCAACGGAAAATATCACCGTTGGTCAAGTTGTAGGCTTTCTTTCCTTCCGCCTCCATCGCAGCCCAAGCCGAGCCACGGGCCAATTGACCGGCATCCGTAACCTGGGCCAGTTTGCCATAACACTCCCGCGAGCCGGGGAAGCGCAGTGGTAGCCCGAGTTCCTTGCAGATCGAGGCATAGACCGCGATGACCATCGCCAGGTTCATGGGATTCCCGATGGCGAAACCGCAGACAACATCCGGGCGCAGCACGACCCAGTCCCAGGGCTTGCCTTCACCCACGGATCGAAGCCAGTCTTCCTGGTCGTAGTAGAACATGGGCGGCAGTTGCCGGGGATCCTCCTCATGCGCCGGCGTCGAAAAGGCGCCGAGGTGCGCCCCGTAGTACTTCGCCCCCTCATACAGCACGACCCGCTGTAAATCCGGTGACAGCACGCCGGCAGCCGTGACGCAATTACGCAACATGGAAAGGTTCACAGACACCTGCTCCTCCGGAATTTCCAGTTCCTGGTAGGCAGCATAAAAAACGTGGGTGAACGGAGCTGCATCGGTCAACGCGACGCGGGTGGCATTGTAATCGCATAGATCCACGGATATGTACCTGGCCTTTGTTTCAAATTCCGGACTGCGCCGGGAAACCGCGGTGACGTCCCACCCCAGCTCATCCGCCAAGTGTGTGACCAGGTTGCGTCCGATGACGCCAAGGCCGCCTGCGACTAATGCATGTTTTTCTGTCATAAATGATTCGATTCCTCTCTGTTCTGCCCATGCCCTGCCATGCACGGATGGTCGTAGGTCCGCGACTCAACACATGCGTCCAGCCCGGGCCCGGCTTCTTGGCTGTATTATAGCGACAAGCCCACTCGATGCAATCAATGGAACGTCATAGTTCGACATTTTTCGAACATCTGTCGGTCGGGGTGAATTTCCGAACGGAGACGAGGAAACTAGATATGTTCGAACGAATTGACAGGCGTGGAGTTTACAACCGCTTTCGTGATTCGCCCGATCCGAGAGCGCAGATCGCTGGTTACCGGCCGCGATGAATGCTCGTGTTTCTCCATGGCGGTGAATAGCTTCAACAGCCGACACTTTCACAGGATATAGAGATGCAGTAGAGTAAAACCACTCGTTTATGAAGAATCGCCATCTGCTGGACCGCCTCCGATCAAAACTTGCCCGAACCGCATGCCTCCTGGGCTTGGTCCCAGCCTTGGCCTTTTCGGCGGAATTTTACATGACGGTTGACGGTGCCGGATCGAAGGACGGTTCAAGTTGGGCGCATGCCTATGCAAGTGACGCGCTAGCCACGGTGCTGGACCAAAGCATGGAAGCCGGTGACAGCCTGTACCTCGGTGGTCCTGAATCGGAGGATGCGGCAAACTACGGCGACCTGAGAATCAAGATCGGCAGCAGCGGAACGGCAGAAGCGCGCAAGTCCTTGATCGGGGTGGACCGGGGTTTCGGGCCGCCAAGCTTTGTTGGGAAGCAAAAGACACGCAGCTACACAACGTTCCGCTTTATCGAAGGGAGCAGTTACTGGACAGTGAAAGACCTCCGCATCGAGCATCGGGAGTTTGGCCTGGCGACAGATGAGACAGAGCACCGGGGTCTAATTATCGATGGCCTCTCGGTCCACAGTGTACGGGAAGCCGCGTTTGCTTTTGCAAACTGCGATGACCTGACCGTCCGGCACTGCCAAGCCGAACGGTACAGCGAAGCCGGTTTCCGCTTCAGTCATTCCTGTGACCGCATTTCGATCCTCGACAGCCTTGCGGACTGCACCGGCACACGAAACGAAGACGACAAGGCATTCTGGAAGTACTGCTCCGATCCGGTGGGGTTCGACTTCCACTCAAAAGGAAGCGAGGCGCCCCCGAACACGGACATCCGGATGGAGAACTGTGTGTCGATCAACAACCGCGAGCTCAAGGGCTCCTACCCGCAGGGGGACGGCATCAAGTTCGAGCGAGGCAACATCGGGATCACATTGATCGGCTGTTTGTCGAGTCGCAACCAGGATGCGGGATACGACTTGAAAGGCACCCGTCAAACACTGAAGGACTGCAAGGCCATCTCGAATCGCAGGTACGGCTTCAAGGTCTGGTACGACGGCGAGCTGGTGAATTGTATCTCCGTGGACCACGGCAGCCGCGAGTTTACCTTACCCAGTCAAAAAGGAGAACATGCGATTACCGCGAAGAACTGCACCTTCCACGGATCGGATCGCTCGAGATTCATTGTGGGCACGGAGACAGCAGGTACCACGGTCATTCTGGAAAATTGTATCCTCTCCTTCGCAGGTGTCGGTGCGGGGGATCCCGGCTCATTCATAATGGGGCCGGGTGAAGTCATCCTCAAAGACAGCGTGACACTCTTAAACGCGAGCGTGGCGGGCAACCCACCCCGTTACGAAGACCCGACCCTGCCATGGTATGGCAAGGGCCCCCATTTTAACAATCAGAGCTACGCTCAACCAAAAGGCTACCATAGTGTCGACGCACACGAATGAGCGTATGACTCGGCCGATGACAGAGTCTTCCTTACGGGAGAGCCGGACTCAAAGATCCGAACCCGGTGCCTGACGCCAATCTCACCGCATCCGCACGGCCACCGCTGGCGGACACGAGCATGGAGTGCGCAGTGGTCCTAACCGCCCAAATCAAATAAGCTTATATCCGCCCTCGAGGGTTGAAGCAAGTTGACTCGAGGGGCGGACGTGCCTGCATGCCAGCCTTCTTCATACGGACAATCCGCATCGAACAATCAAGCGAAGATCAGGTTTAACATGTCACACGGTACAAATGCACAAGGGAATCCGGCGGTCGTCGGTCTGGCAGGCTTCGGCGTCACCACGCTGGTCCTCCAATTTCACAATGTCGGATGGTGCGGCATCGGACCGGTCTTCGCCCTGGCCCTGATTTTCGGTGGACTCGCCCAGCTCATTGCAGGCTTCCAGGAGTTCAAGTGCGGCAACAATTTCGGCTACAGCGCCTTTGTCGCCTATGGCGCCTTCTGGATCGGATTCGGCGTGATCCTGATCTGCAATGCCCTGGGCGTCTACAAATCGACCCATGCCGATGTCGGCTTCTTCCTGATTGGCTACACAGTCTACACCTTCATCATGTGGATCCCCGCCATGCGTATCCACAGCGCCATGGCACTCACCTTTACCCTACTCCTAATCGGCTTCATCCTCCTCGACGTGGCACACTTCCTCCCGCATGAAAACGCGGTTCGGCTGACCGCAATCGCCGGGTACGAACTGATGGCCTGCGCGTTCAGTGCGCTCTACATGATGGCTGCCGCGATCTACGCACAAGTCTTTGGCCGCGAAATACTGCCCCTCGGCAAACCATGGCTGCTGCTCCGGCCTAAGACGGACAGGAGCGGGCAAGTCAATACGACTGCGCAGGAAGCACCCTCGCAGGCCTAGTAAGACAGCAAGCAATCGCCCCCGGTGCAGTATACCGGCACGATCGGTTTACAACTACAGAACTCACAAGTCCCCGATACACTCGCCGGCACGAAGACGCCCTCTCACACGAGAAAGCACGGCGTCCATCTGCTTGAGCTCTTCACAGATATTCCGTTCGACGTCTGAGGTCTCAATCACCTTCGCGACAGCACCGTTGGCAATCACGAGACGCCGCACGCCCGAAAGAGCCAGTATCGGATCATGGGTTGAGAGGAGTACGATCTTCCCCTTCCTGACAAACAGGTCGAGTGCACGGTTACGGTCCACCCCCGCATTCTCGATCTCGTCAATCAGAATCACGGGCTTGGGACTCAGGTAAGCGGCATCCGCGATCATCAGCGCGCGGGACTGACCGCCACTGAGCTGGGTAATCTGGTCCTCCGGGCCAAAAGGTTCGCCGGCCATGGCGACCGCCTCGTCCAACACACGGGCCACCACCGTATCGACATTCTCAAGCGCACGGCTTTCCGCATGCATGTAGAGAAAGTCCCGTACACTCAGATCCATAATGAAATTCATGTTCTGGGTAATCTGTGCGACGAGGCTGCTTTCGCCGGAGAAACGTCCGCCAAAGTCGGGAGCCTGTCCGTTGACCAGGACACAGCGACCGGTCGGCGTATCTCCTTGTGCCAGACATTCGATATCAGCCAGAAGGCGACTTTTGCCCGCTCCTGTCGGCCCCACCAGACAGACCACCTCGCCGGGCTCAAAATGAAGGTCGAAAGCTTCCGGACAACCTGATTTGTCCCGACCAGGGAGTATATCGAGTGCGCGCAGGGGGGGCGTCTCGTCATTGAGAATGCCGGCGTTTTTCGCATACTCGGAATAAGCCTCCAACAAGCGGCCCAAGGTAAAACCGGATTCCTGGCGGGTGTTCCATGGCAGGGATTCCCAGTAAGCCTTCAGATCCGCAGCGTCCGTTGCCGGAAGATGGTACAAGTCCAGAAAGGCATTCAAGTCGATCGGTTCGTCCACAGCCATCAGCCCGCCTCCGGAATTTGTATTTTGCGCAGCGTGCCCTGCTGGTGTGCCTCGCCGATACGCAGTTCCCCGAAGCAATAGGAACAGACCGCAGTCGGTACGGAGAATCGCATGCGGCCACCGGCAAGCGGCGCATCCGCCGGGGCTTCCAACCACAGGCGCCCCAGGTCCCAGGCCCCCTGCCCGGTGATGCCATTGATAAAAAGAACCCTCGCCTTGGGGTTCACCTGCCTGACCCGAAAGGCAAAAACCTCCCGCTCCGCCTGACTGACGATATCCCCTTTCGTAACCACAACGATATCGGCGGTTTTCAGCATGGGGCCGACCTTGCGCGGTGTATTGACACCGGAAAGATTATCCAGGACACAAACGGCCAGAAAGCCGCGCACATGTGGAGCACAGCGGTTGCACAGGCCCGCGCTTTCGCTGATCAGCAGATCCAGCCCCTCGCTCTCGGCCCAGTGCACACAATCCTCGATATTCGTAACGAAATAATGATCCGGACAATAATTGGCGGAGATACCGGTGAGAACCGGAATTCCTGCCGCCTTGAACAGGTCCGCATCCTGCGAACTCAGGCAATCGAATTTGACCACACCGATCCGCTTGCCCGTATCCGACATGCTGGCAACCGTCTTAAGGATGACACTCGTCTTGCCACAGGATGGCGGCCCACCAACTGTGATAAGGGAAATCACAGGTGAAGCGCCTCCTGAAAAACGGCCTGCATGGCTTCCCGCTTGGCCTCCAGGTCCGGTTGACGGAAGAAGTCCCAGCCCGCCCAGCTCATCTTTCCGGGCAAGGCAGGCTGTCCTTCGTAGCTGTAAACCGGAGGAAAGCCGACCTGGTCGAGATAGCGCCCCCACTCGGGCGTAAACAGGAAGTCGATCGCCAACTGTGAGGCTGGACGACGCCCCTTCCGCGCCAAGACCATGAGAGGCTGAAACCATGCGCCTTCCTCCGGCCAAACCAGTCGCGCCTTTTCACTTCGATGGCAGGCCTTGGCGAAGAAATAGTTCAAACAATAGATGGCAGTTCCGTCCGGATGCCCCGCCCCGATGGCCTTCATCATTTTCGCGGGCGCCCAGAATTGCTTCATATTGGAGGCCAGCGCCCGCAAACCGTCATCACCGAAGTTCTTCCATGTATTGAAGAGCATGTTGTCCGAGAGCTCGTTGTCGTCGTGTCCTGCGAGCGTGATGTCTCCCTTGTAAATCGGGTTGCCCAGATCCTTCCAGCCCAGGGGTGACGGGCGGTCGCCCAACTTTTCCAGATCCACCATGATGACGGATGGAAAGCTGGCGTACAGATGCATTGCTCCCAAAGGATCCTCCAAGCCGGCTTCCGCAAACTCCGGACGAATCTGCGTATGGATTCCGGCATCATCCGCATATACCCCGGAGGCAATCCACCGCTCGTGTCCTTCCGCGGTAAAGAAATCACTACTCCCGCCATCGGTCATCACTCCTGGCATGTCCGACGGATCTTCCCCCTTCCAGACAAGGTCGTAGGGATCATTGTCACCGCTTCCATGAAAACAGCCATCCGGCGAAAACCATTCAATCGGGCCAAACTCCGACTTGTGTGCGTTGAAGTAGGCATGCATCCGCCGTTGCAACTCCTTGCGGATCGGACACGGCGCGTACCCCAGATAGTCCAACTGCCTCGCGGGCGCCCCTTCATTTTCAGGGAATACGGGTTCCTCTTCAAGTAGCTCGTTTGTCATGCATCAAAGTGCAGCAACTCATATACCCATGATTGCCACTGTACAGATTACGAGCACTGGCAGAATAAGCGCTAATACACACGACAAACCGGGCTGATTCGACCGGAAGCCGACATGCCGATCGGAGCTAATTACAATTCCCTTGAAGAAAAGCTTGGGAATAGGCTGAAACACCAATCATATTCACGGCATGCGAATCGAACATTTTGCCTATCAAGTCGAAGATCCGGACGCGATGGCCCGGTGGTATAGCGAACACCTGGGCTTCCAGGTAAAGCGCTCCGCCGACACTCCGGTGCCGGTACGCTTCCTCGCAGCAGGGAACGACCAGGTCATGATCGAAATCTACAACAACCCGAAGGTCACGACTCCAGACTATGCATCCATGGACCCCCTCCTGCTCCATCTGGCTTTCGTCTGTGAAGACCTGTCCGGCACCCTCAAACGTTTGCTGGAAGCCGGAGCCACTTTGGTCAACGGCCCCGACCAGTTGGAAAATGGTGACCAACTCGCCATGCTTCGTGATCCCTGGCAACTGCCGATTCAGCTCTGCAAACGTGGCATCCCGATGCTTTAAAACGCCCCCCTTACACAACGCCCCCCCCCCCAATGCCACGCAAAGAAACGGCACAAGTTTGCATGTTTGGCAGTTTCCTACCAATACTGACTCATGAAGATCCTCTTTATCGGCGGCACCGGTAACATCAGCGCGGCATCAGTACGCCGCTTGATCGGGCAAGGCCATCAGGTCGTCCTGCTCAATCGCGGAACACGTCCACCGGAGAGCTACGGCATCGAAGGCGCGACCACGATCCAGGCGGACATCCACGACGAAACGGCGACAGCGAACTCTTTGAACGGGCAACACTACGACGTTGTCGTGAACTGTATCGCCTTCAACGCATCTGATGTGGAACGTGATGTACGCCTGTTCGCCGGCCGATGCGCGCAATATATCTTCATCAGTTCCGCCAGTGCCTACCAGAAACCGCTACAGCAGTTTCCAATCACAGAATCGACGCCACTGGAAAATCCCTACTGGGACTACTCGCGCCAGAAGATTGCCGCCGAGGCGGCCTGCATGCAGGCCTATCACGATTCCGGATTCCCGGTCACCATCGTTCGCCCCTCGCACACCTATGAAACCGTGATCCCGGTTGCGATCGGTGGCTGGAACAATTTTGCCATCATCGAACGGATGCGGGCGGGGCGGCCTGTCCTCGTACATGGGGATGGGACTAGTCTTTGGACCATTACACATTCAGAGGATTTCGCGATCGGCTTTACCGGGCTCTTCGGACACCCGCAAGCGATTGGCGAAGCCTTCCATATCACCTCCGATGAGGTGCAGAGCTGGAATCAGATCTACGATGCGGTGGGCCGGGCAGCCGGAGTGGAGCAAGTCAACAAGGTACATGTCCCCTCCGAGTACATTGCCAGAATGGTGCCCGGGATGCGGGGCGGGCTCTTGGGCGACAAGGCAGCCAGTGCGGTGTTCGACAACAGCAAGATCAAGGAGTTCGTGCCGGCCTATAACGCATCGATTCCATTCCAGGAAGGTATCTGCCGAACCATTGAATGGATCGAAGCCGCCTCCGGGCGCAAGCAGGTCTTCGAGGATGCGAATGTGATGATGGATGCCGTTATCGAAACCTACCTGTCCGCATACAACCGATTGCAGCCGCTTCACTTCAAGTGACACGATGTCTGACCGGTTGCCCGGGCTAGCGTTTCAGTTTACGTGTCGTGAATACGTACTCATCCCAAGTGTCAGAGAAACCACCTTCCTCATAAACGATGCTCTCAATGACCGTGCTGCCGATATAGACCTCACTCTTGGCCGGCAAGTAGTACGCCCCCTCTTTTGTATAGTGGGGGATCCGGTACCTCCAGTTCACCCGAGCCCCTCCGGGCTGAAAGCTGCCGCGGCTACGTATTTCCATCAATAGGAATGTCTTCGCATCGAAGAGCAGTTGTATATTCTCCAAACTTACATACCCGAATTCGATCCGGTACATTTCCCGGTTCCCCAGCATTTCCTTGCCGCGATAGGCAATCCAGTCGGGTTGCAGGTTCGGATCGGTCAGCACTAAAGAGGGGAAGATTCGGATCGCGTAACCTGCCCTGGAGGCAAAGGACTCCTCTTCCACTCGCGGCGCGCCGAAGACCCGGCTCAGGACCCAGACATTACTTCCGTCATAGACCTCATCCACGGTCCGGGTCGCTCCGCTCTTGTAAAAACTATACCGGCTATAACCTTTGTTTGGAGGGATAAAGGTCGAACTGTACTTGATATCCTCAACCCCGACAAGGGTATCCCAGGCGGTCACATTCGAACCGGAAAGACGGAAACAGCGGTCCCCGTACAAAATGTCCTTCTGCCCGCTGGCGACAAGGAAGTTCTGGATGATACGATTCACCGTATCCGGTGCCACATCCTTCTCATGGGCCAGATCGGCAGGCTTGGCCCGGTATTCCCAAGCCGCCTGAAGAGCAACCGGGGCGAGGCAAAGAACAAGCATAACATTAATGACGGATACAGAAAAGCCACGTTTCATAACGCTCTATTTGACAGCTAAACAATGAAGATCAAAGTGCTAAATTCGAAAAACAAGCACCTGGCGGTGCCAGGTGGCAACGCGCCGGAATGATTCCAGCGAAAGATGCCCCTTCACCACATACGATGGAATACGACTTGCTAGGCTCTCATTCAAAACATTTCGCGACATGACGCTCTCCTTCAAAATACCTGCGCTCACGCCCTGCTTGCGTTTACCGATAACGAGCGCGCTCCTTCTAAGCTTTTCAACAGCCTTTAGCTTCGCCTGGGGACCGACCGGGCACCGGGTGGTTGCTCAGATCGCGGAAGAACACCTGTCGCCACAAGCCAAAGCCGCAGTCGAATCCTTGATCGGCCCCGCCAGCCTCGTCGACGTCGCGAACTGGGCCGATGAAGTCCGGGCCGACCCGAGCTACAATTATGCATCGAGCTGGCACTATGTAAATCTTCCCGACGGTGTGGCCTATGAGCATGCACGAAAACATCCGGACGGCGATATCTATGGCAAGATCCTGGAACTGATCAAAGTGCTCCAAAACCCGGATACGCCCCGGGCTGAGAAAGCGGAGGCCCTGAAATGGCTGGTACATTTCACCGGCGACATCCACCAACCGCTCCACGCCGGCTACCAGAAAGACCTGGGTGGCAATTTGGTGACCTGTACCTGGTTCGGAGAGCCCAGCAACATCCATGCGATCTGGGACAGCAAACTCATTGAAGCGACCCATCTCAGCTACACGGAACTGAGTGCGAGCATCGAGCGAAACGCCGTCGTCAAGGTCGAATCGGGCCCTGCACCTAAACCGGAAAGATGGCTGCAGGAATCGCTCCAGTACCGCAAGGTCGCGTACCAGATACCCGGCGAAGGCAAGAGCGGCACCTACCGGTACATCTTCGAGCATACGGACCTGATGAAACAAAGACTGAGGCAAGCCGGCTTACGTCTGGCACTGACCCTGGATTACGTTCTGGCCGAGTAAAACCGCATCAATTACCAAAATGAACAGGATACACTTACAGTCGACACGCGGTTATTGGTACTGGACCCTGGCATGGATGGTCGCCTCCATTGTGGCCCCACAGGCGCGCGCCGAAGTTTCGAGCAGCGAGCTTCCGGTCCTGACCGGAACAGACATACACACGATCCAATCCGATTCCGTCGGGGATGCATTTACACTCTATGTCCGAGTGCCCCCCGAAGCGGCCAGCGAACCGGAACGCAAATTCCCCGTGATTTACGCTCTGGATGGCGACCACACCTTCCCCATGATGGCATCGGCCGCAACACAACTGAGTTGGTCGGGCGCGCTGCCCCCGGTCATCATCGTCGGAATCGGCTATGGCACCCTGGACCTGGAGAACGGCAACCACCGCAGCCGAGACCTGAGTCCGCAACCGTACCGAGAGGTACCCGGTTCCGGCGGCGGAGCGAAGTTTCATGCCTTTCTCACCGAAGAAGCCTTTGCTTTCATCGAAAAGAAATACCCAGTGTATCCGGAGCAACGTTACCTATTCGGTCATTCGCTCGGAGGCCTGTTTGCACTCTACACCTATGCGAAGAGCCCGGAGTATTTTAAGGGCATCGTGGCAGGCAGTCCCTACCTGAATGGTCAATTGGACTTTTTGACTGAAGTCGCTACTACGACCCAATCGCGCACATGCAAACTCTTCATCGCAACAGGCGACCAAGAAGACGCCGCATCCTTCATCGACGACCTGAAGCCACTCAGGGAAAAGCTGGATTCAGCCTGGGCCGCCGACGGGACTGTCGAAATGGTGCTGCTTCCCGGATTCGATCACTTCACCATGGTCGCGCCCTCGATCAGCATGGGCCTGCCCTTCGTATTTAAAGAAGCGGAATAATGCCGGACCTCGAGGGCTTGGATTCAGGGGACACCCGACCGAATCCAAGCCCTTCGCCTTTTCGGGACTACGCAGCCCCGGCATTGCTTCCGCCCGCTAGAGGAAGAAGCGCTCCAGCTCCTCTTCAGTGCCGAGATAGCTGCCGTCCTTGTAAATCTGTGGTGCGGTCTCTTCGCCACAGATGGCTTTCAGTCCGGCCAAAGTGATATCCTTGCCGACGACGACTTCCTCGAAGGGATAGCATTTTTCCTTCAAGAGCGCCTTGGCTCGCTCGCAGTAGGGACAACCGGGCTTGGTAAAGATGGTCATCGGCTCCTGCACGCTGACTTCGGGAGCGAGATAGCGAAGCATGGTGTCGGCATCCGAGACTTCAAAGGGGTCGCCCTCCTTGACCGGCTCGATGAACATCTTCTTAATTTCGCCGTCCGAAACATACATGGAATAGCGCCAGGAACGCTTGCCGAAGCCTAGATCCGCTTTATCCACCAGCATGCCCATCTGGTCGGTAAATTCGCCGTTGCCGTCCGGAATCAAAGTAATGTTTTCCGCCTCCTGGTCTTCCTGCCAGGCATTCATGACAAAGCTGTCGTTGACGGACACGCAGACAATGTCATCCACACCGTTCTCCTTGAAGAGACCGGCGAGCTGGTTGTAGCGCGGCAGGTGCGAGGACGAGCAAGTCGGTGTAAACGCACCGGGCAGCGAGAACACCACCACGTTCTTGCCGGAAAAGAGCGAGTCACTGCTGATGTCCAGCCAGTCGTCACCCTTGCGTGTACGAAATGTTACCGATGGTATGGTAGCGCCTTCTTTATTTTCGAATGTCATAATGCTAAGTAATCTGTGATTTCGCAGGGTTCATACATAAGCCAATCACAGACCAGTTTCATGCCTTCTGCCGCATCTATACAAAACTATTAGCGAAGGCTAAAAACAGAATTAGAGCACATTCAGTTTGAACACATAAACGGTGCAGAGACATGCATTGACCTGGGTAAAAACGTACGCATGATCTGCGTCCTAAGCCCAAAACGCAAACCGCGTCATGCCAATGAAAACAATTCTGATTACACTCCTTGCCGTCTTTACGTGCCTACTACCAGGCTACTCCAAGCCGGAACCGACCCCCGACCAAACAAGCGGCACCATCACCGGTGTCATCGCCCGCAAGGACGGGCCGAAGATCGTGGTCGAATCCAAAGATGAAAGGCTCCAGCTCATTCCCCACTGGCGCGGCGGCATGCCCAAGGACGGCGGCGGCTTCGACGAAAAGATGGTGAAGAAGCTGAAGCGCTTCGAAAAGGGAGACTATGTGACAGTGGATTGGGAATTTTCCGAACACTACCGTATTCTCTCAATCCACAAGACGGCCAAGCCGGACTAAGGCTCGCTGCCGGAATTAAGAGATCTCCGCGACCGCCCATGCGAGGGTCTCCCCGCCGCGGTAAGGCACCACCTCGCCATAGCGCTCCGGAACAGTCATTCCCGTCTTGCGAAGGGTCACCGTCTTGGCGGGTGGCGTGTAGCCGTGGATCCGTTGTGCATTCCCGCTGACAAAGGCCTGCAGCTTGTCCAATGCGGCATGCTGCTCGAACAACTCCACCAGCACCGGCAGGCACACCGGCGCCGTGAACAGTCCCGCGGCACAACCACAGCATTCCTTCTTGGAAACCGGGTGCGGGGCCGAATCACTACCGAACATCAACTTTGGGTGGGCTTGAAGGGCGGCCTGAAGCAGGGCCTCGCGGTCCTCCGGGCGCTTGGCAATCGGCTTGCAGAATAAATGGGGCTGTAAGAGGCCTCCTGCCACGTCATTGAGGGTGATCATCAAATGATGCAGGGTCACCGTGGCATAGAGGTTGGCGTACTTGTCGAGGAGCTCGACCGCATCGCGCGTCGTAATGTGCTCCATCGTGATCCTAAGCTTCGGATATTTGCGCGCCAGGTGTTCATAGCTAGCAAGGAACTCCCGTTCCCGGTCCATCACGAAGCCGTGGGTCTCCCCGTGGATCATGAGGGGGATATCAAGTTCCTCCATCAATGCGAACGTTTCTTCGACCTCGCCGAGTGCCTGAACTCCGGCCTCGCTGTTGGTCGTCGCACCGGCCGGGTACAGCTTGATGCCAAATATGTGTTCCTTCGCCGCGAGCAGTTCCTCCTTCGTATACTTGCGGAAAAAAAGCATCATCAGCGGGTCGAAGACATCCCCATCCTTGGCGTTCCGGATTTGCTTTCGGTAGGCAAGCAGGCGCTCCAGGCTGTCGACCGGCGGCACCAGGTTCGGCATAATGATCGCCGCCGCGAAATCCTTGCTGGTCATCGGAGTGACATGCTCCATCATGGCCCCTTCGCGGAGGTGCAGGTGCATGTCGATGGGTGATTCGAGAGTAAATTCCATCCTGCACGGTACAACAGTCCGTAAGTGATCTGCGACAAAAAACCGAATCCGATGCAGCGGCGCTCGGCAACAAATTGCGCACGGCGGCGGTTGCCTCCTCCGGCATCCCAACATGCCCTTAAGGAGCTGTATTTTCCTGCGAATGTCGCCAACCGAACCCGGTTGTATGCCGACCTTTTAGACCCAATGAAACGACTCACGACTTGTTCCCTGCTCCTGCTCTTGGCCACGATTTATGCCAAGGCCGAAATCCGGTTGCCGCATATTTTCGGCGACCACATGGTCTTGCAGCAGGGACAGGCAAATCCGATCTGGGGGCAGGCGAAGCCCGGAGAGACCGTCACCGTATCGATCGAGGCGCAAAGCCACCAAACCAAAGCCGGCCCGAATGGACACTGGCGCCTGAAACTGGACCCAATTCCGACAGGCGGACCCTACGAGCTGAAAATCAGTGGATCCAGCGAGTTGACCTTCCACGACGTACTGGTCGGCGAGGTCTGGCTCAGTTCCGGCCAATCAAACATGCGCTTTGCCGTCAAGGGTGCCTACCATGCACCTGTAGAGATCGCTTCGGCTAATTATCCACAGATCCGACTCCTCAGCTTGCCGAACCGCGGCACGGAACATGCGCAAGACGACTTTGAGGGCGAATGGAAAGTGTGCAGTCCGGACACGGTCGGCGGCTTTTCGGCCGTAGCCTACTTTTTTGGCCGACGCATCCACCAGACCCTGAATGTTCCGGTCGGAATCATCAACTCCGCCTGGGGCGGCTCGTCGGCTTTCGGTTGGATCGACCGTGAAGCGATAGCGGATTTGCCGATCTACGCCGATACGATCGAATACTGGCGACAAGCATGCGACGGCTACACGGATGACGTACAGGCCCAAAAGCTTGCGGAGTACAAGGCGTGGGAAGCGGCGGGCAAACCGGAACCGAAGTTGCGCTCCCCCTGGGACCCGCGCTACAGCCACCATCGCCCGGGCAACTCCTTCAATGGCGTGATTCATCCGATCGTGGGCTATGGCATACGTGGCGTCATCTGGTATCAGGGTGAAGCCGACGCCCCCCGCCCGGAACTCTACCGCGACCTCTTTCCCCGCTTGATTCAAAACTGGCGCGATGCATGGGAACAGGGCGACTTCCCCTTTTATTGGGTTCAACTTGCGGATTACGAACCGAATCCGAATCGCGAACAGATGGAAGATGGCGGCCTCGCTTATATCCGCGCGGTACAGACGGAAACCTTGGATAAATTGCCGAATGTCGGACAAGCCGTCATCATTGATACCGGTGAAGCCCGGAACGAACATCCCAAAGACAAGCAAACCGTGGCGGATCGGCTTGTTCGTCATGCATTGGCCAAAGATTACGGATATGCGATCAGCTGCGAAAGCCCCCGACTGGAACGAACGAAGATCAAGGACGGAAGCCTGCTCTTGCATTTCACCTTTGTGGAGAAAGGCCTGTATGCCTTTGACACCCCGGAAATTCGAGGATTCCGCATCGCAGGAACAAACGGGATCTTCGTCGAGGCCAAAGCAGAAATATTAGAGCCATCAACTATCCGGGTCTGGAATCCGGAGGTTCCCCATCCGATTGCCGTCCGCTACGCATGGGATAGCAACCCCGATTGCAATCTTTATGATCTAAACGGCCTACCGGCGACTCCCTTCGAGTCAAAAATAACGACTCCAGATTAGACGAACTAAGTAACCCCAGAGGAAAAGTACCTGAGCGCCTGATCTGGTTTGACGCACTAATTTCATTCTCTAAATGGTTATTCTGCTTCGAATCCATGATGGCCGACTTACGATTCCAATACATTTTGCTTCCGTTAATGGCATGCTTGGCGGCTCTGGTCAAACCGTGCGCTGCCATCCCTGCACCCAGCGATCTGGCGCTGGAGAACGGCACCCAGATTCGAGGGGTCGTGGAACAAATCCGGGATGACAAAGTGTACCTGACACTGAACAACGGAAACCCCTGGGTCCATCCGATGAGTGCTTTTTCCGACTCTTCCAGGACTCAGATTATCCGATGGGCATTCGAAAAAATCAGGGCAAACCCGAATTCCATAAGCATTGAAACAACTGAAGTCAGCCCGAACAACTACGAACCTCCCCACTTTAGCCCGATACGGCTGAAGTGCCGTGTCAGAAACAATACCCCTTTTGACTTCCCGTCGGACATCGTACTCGCGTACAACGTGCACAAGCTGACATTTTCACCGGCACGCAACTTATCTGAACCCGGGTTATACAACTACCGTTTAGAGACGAGAACCAGTTCGAGCCTCCATATGTTTGAAGGACTGAAGAGCCGTGAAAGCGTTGACCTCCATGCGATCGCCTCGCCCCGCTTTCGAAATAATCCCGCACGTCAGAAGCAGCAGGTCTATCCGGATTCCGCACTGAACCCCGACCTGCAATATTTACTTGGCGCTTCCTTTAGAATCGGAAGTTCCGCTTCCTACGACACCCCGCCTCGCATTGAGCGCGATATCTTGGAGCTTCGTCTCTTTTGTGGCGGGGAAGAAATTTACCGCTACCTAAACATGCCGGAATTCGAAACCGCAGTTGAAGGCCAATGGCGGATGCCGAAGCCCCGGTCTAAAGACGCAACTGCCGCAAGTCGCCCGAATCCGGCCGGAACCCGCCCCACCCCGGACTCCGAATCCCAAGAGGACGCTTCCGCTGAAAGTGAAAGCAATGCCGAAACAGAGGACAGCAAGCCAAGCATCGAAGTGCCGGCGATCTCCTACGAATCCATACTCATCATTGATACGGATGAGGGAACGGGAACCGGCTTTCTGGTGCGGATCAAGGGGCGGGACTTTGTCGCCACCAATGTCCACGTGGTCGCCGGAAGCAACTCCGCACGCTGCAAAACAGTGGGCGGAAGTCAAATACAGCTCCCCGACAATTTCTTTATCGCAAAGGACCGTGACTTGGCGATTTTCCCGGTACAGCATGAGGGCCAATATCTGGAAGTGGAGCCGGATGTCGCCCAAAGCGTACGAATTGGAGACGAGATGACTGTCTTCGGCAATGAAGCCGGCGCCTCGGTGGTCACACAATGCTCCGGCAAGATTCGCGGGATCGGCCCTTCCCGGATCGAAACAGACGCCAAATTCATTGAGGGCAACAGCGGCAGTCCGGCCATCCACCATGAAAGCGGCAAAGTGATTGGGATCGCTGCCTTCTATATTGAATATGAGATACCCGAAGCTGACAGAGACTCCCAGACCGATGAGGATCAACACCGCAATCCATATTCGTCCCGTACAAGCTCAAACCAAAACAATGAAAAGGAAAAGGTCCGACGTCGCTTTGCGGAACGTCTGGACAATGTAAGTGAGTGGGAAGCCGGCAGCTTTGCTGCCTTGAGTGATGAAAACAAGGTACTTGAGCAATACACCGACTACCTGATGGGAGTCGCGCAGATAGCCGTCACCATTATGAAAGAAAAGCGGGTGCCCTACGCACACGAGTCTAGCGAAGGCGTTCGGACGGAGTTGGAGAAGTTCCACTCACGCTATAACAACACACGTAATGCCGGTTCCGATGGGAATCGCAGGGCGCTGGATGAACTCAAGGGAGAGCTCGAGGCGGTGATGGGAGTGTACTACAGGCAGGCGGAAAGTCAGATCCGCTCCGCCTTCTACAAAAACGAGCTGGAACGCGCGCATGATTTCGCCCAAAAGGTCGATGCCTACATGGACGGGGTGCGCTCCTATTAGTCGATCCTTCACTTATTTGATTCTGCCTGACACACTCCCACGGCGCATCAGGCAGACAGCTAGACAACACCCCGTCCGCAAAACAGCCTATACGCGCAACTGGCGGCGTAAATCCAAGGTGTAGCGATACTCCGGAGCGAGCTTGGGTTCGTGGGACGTCGGTCGTCCGCCAATCAGATCATCCGCCGGCAGCCATCGTTCCGCCCGTCGTTCCCGGGCTTCTTCCGCATCGCCCGGGCGCCCATTGTAAACCGGCCCCCCGGGGTTCCAGTAGTGGTAGCGCGAAGCGGCCAGGGTTTCCCCCGATTTGCGGTCAACCCACTCAAGATGAAGGGGCGACTGGATCGGCACATGGGGATGCAAGGCGGGATACGCACTGGCACATTTGTAGCGGATGCCACAGATCATGCGCCCCCCGACTTCCTCAAACGGTACCCGTACGCCGTTGGCCAATAACATCCCCTTCTCCAACAGGCCTTTGTCCGATAAGGTCACCTGTAGACGGTCGCTTGAATTATCCACCACACGCACCGTCGAACTGCCGCGGCTTTCCTCTGCCATCAACGGCCAGGACTCGAAGGCACGGCGCACATCGATGCTCCCGTCTTCAAACTTGATTTGCCCGACCGAGGGACAGCGAAACTCAATGACTGCCTCCAGCCATGCAGGATCAAAATCAAAGCCATGTGCCTTCAGGTCCTTGCAGATGGCCAGTACATCCTCCCAGAGGAAAGCAGGCAGGAAGTAACGGTCGTGCAAATGTGGGCCGAAACGCTTCAACGGTTCCTTAAAGGGGGCTTCGAACAAGCGTGTAAAGATACTCCGGACAAACAAGGCGACCGCCGACATCGAATCGACCGTATTGTAGGTCTCAAAGGCCCGCAATTCCAGTATGCCGAGACAACCATTGGGCATGGCATAGTTGTGGAATTTATCGAAGCAGAGTTCAGACCGGTGTGTATTGCCGGACGAGTCGGTCATCAGGTTCTTCAGGAACTGGTCAATCAACTCGCCATTTGGCGTATCATGCATGTTTTCGATGCCCTCGCAGGCCACTTCCAACTCGTACAGACCATGCGTCGGCCCCTCGTCCACCCGTGGGGCCTGACTGCCGGGCCCCACATACTGCCCGGTAAACAAATAAGACAGCGCGGGGTGGTGTTGCCAGTAGCGCAGGATCGAAGTGATTCGCCTCGGGTCTTTTAGAAATGGATTCCGGGCGAGATCCGGGCCACCAAAGGCCAGGTGCGACCCCCCTCCGGTACCATAGACCGCGCCATTCATCTGGTATTTTTCCAGCTTCAACTCAACCTTGTCGGCCGCCTTGGCACATTCCCGCAAAATGAAATCGTATTCATGCCATGTTCGGGCCGGCGGTAGATTCACCTCCAATACCCCGGGGTCCGCCGCCAAGCCGAGGCTAATCACTTCCCCCTTCGTCTCGGAAGGCGCGTATCCGCAAAAAACAAGGTCGGCATAGTCCAGCCGTATGACCAATTCCCGGATCATACCGATCAGTTCGCGGAAGGCCTCCCAGGCCAGGGGTGGGATAAAGATCTCAAGTGCGCCCTCGCGCACCTCGACAGTCAAGGCACCCCGTGGACAGTCTTCGGCCAATTCATGCAGTGGCAGCCTCAATCCAATTGGGCTGTCACCGGCAAACACATCGATGGGCTTGTCGTCACTAAAGGGCCACGAAACCGACGACCACCGCCCCTGTTCGTTTGCCAGCGGAAGCACCCAGCCGACCGCATCCCATCCCCGTGCGTCCTGTTCGATGGCAGGCAACACCCCGGACTCAAGCCCCAGGGATTTCGCAATTTCATGTGCCAGGATCCGGGCATGCTCCTCATCGTTCCCGCCCGCAACATCATCAAGCAGTAGGCGCTCGGTTTCCGGCCAGAGTTCGCCGGCCGGCGTATGCAAGGTCACGACATTCCAACGCGGCAGTGGCTCTCCCGGGTACCACTTGCCAAAAACCTGCATCGCGAGGGCTTCGGGGTACACCGCATCGATCAAACAGGCAGCCATCCGTCGTGCATAGCCCAGCTTTTCCGGCCCCATGGCCGTGGTATTCCACTCAGGAGCATCCGGCAAGGCACTGACGAAGGTCGGCTCTCCGCCCATGGTGAGCTCAATCCCCGCCTGATGAAGCCGTGCTTCGAGTCCCTCGGCGAATTCGGTGATGTCTACGTGCTTACTCATGATTCAGGCGCTCCAGGTGAAGTTCGACCTCGAGTGTCGATTGGGTGGCGGTTTTGGAGAAGTAATTGCCTTGGACCGGATCGACCAACTTGGGGTCGTGCGAGACGGCCGAGGGTACGAAAAAGCCATTGGCAAGAATGCCGTTGGTCGGGTCAAAGCCCTTCCATCCGGCACCGGGCAGATAGACCTCGGCCCAGGCATGCATGGAACCCACGGCACGATTGAAGAAATGATTTTCCCCGTCCTCAACCGGAGGATCATACAGGTAGCCGCTCACGAAACGTGCCGCCAAACCCAGTTGACGAACGATGGCGACAAAGAGCATGGCCATGTCACGGCAGGAACCGGACATGAACTCCAAGGTCAGGTCCGGGTCCTGTATCCCCTCCTCATCCCGACGCACATAATCAATCTGCTTGTGGATGGCGGAATTCAACTCGGCGAGGAACTGCACAATATCGGGATGCTGGATAGGCTGGCTGACCGCCGAATAAAACCAGTCCAGCACACGCAGGGAACCGGGTTTCTGGCTCTTGTCCAGAAAGGGCTGTAAGGCCTGCGCATCCGAGGTTTCATAGTCAAAAGGGAAAGCGGTCGCGTATGGCTTGAGGATGAAATCGAATGGATTCTCGTCGGCCAATTCCAGTTCCATGTGCAAGTCGAATTCCAGTTCAGCGGATGTTTGCAGTCCGAAATTGCACACGCGAACCAGATTGCCGTAAACATCCCGGACCCATCGCTGCGAGGATGCCGGCTTGGTCTTAAGCTCGAACGAGCGGACCCGCCGCTGGTGGCTGTCCTGCGGACGCAGGAACAATGCGTGATCACTGAAGCTGACAGGCGCCTCATACTGATGCCGCGTACGGTGATGGATGGACAGTATCATAGCAAGGCAGCTGCAGGTTCCCGTTCCAGTGAAACCATAACTTTGAGTTTCTGGTCGAAGGCGCCCTTGTAGGTCCCGCGCATCGGGGCCACATCATTGTAATCGCGACCGACCGCGACCACGATATGACGTTCCCCGGCAGCCTGGTTATTGGTCGGGTCAAGCCCCCACCAGTATCCACCGGGCAAATACACCTCAACCCAGGCATGGCTGGCCGCCGCACCGATCAGCTTGGCGTCGGTCTTTTCAGGATCGTAGGCCTCGATATAGCCGCTGACATAACGTGCGGGTATTCCATTACTTCGAAGAATAGCCAGCATGAGATGTGCGAAGTCCTGACAAACCCCGCGGCGGGTTGCAACGACACGGCTGATCGGCGTCGAAATATCCGTTACGCCGGACCGGTATTCGAAACTCTTGAAGATCCATTCGTTCAGCTTCAGCAGGCATTCCCCGATGGGCTCCGCCTGACGGAAAAAGCGCTTCCGGATACGTCGATGCTGATGCAGCGGCACCAAGCCGGTCGGCTCCAAATACTCGAACAACTGGTAACGCGTGCTGTTATAGACCTGACGACACTCCCCCACCGGCGTATCCGTCACCCGCGACGGCAACTGAATGGGGAACGTCTCGACATTGGCTTCCGCCCGTACGGTAAGCGAAGTATGGCGGTGCGGGATGGAAAAGAACTCCACATTGTTGCCGAAGTAGTCGACATAGTGATCCACCAAAGTATCCGGCTCGATGCTCAATTCACGACTGAGTATCTTCTGTGCGGCGTTCGACTGGGGCCAGACACGCAATTCCGCGAACGATTCCGATGCCGGGGTATCGTAGACATACTGGGTGGTATGGGAAACGCGGAAACGCATGATTATGAAAGGTAAACGAGCAACATTAAGGCCAGAATGCAAGGAGGTCCATGCTTAGCCGATATCGAAGAGCATGGGGTCACGGGCAAAAGCGTCCTGGTGACTGAAAAAGACATCTTCGATACGTTCGTGAATGACCTCCACTTCCTGGGTCAAACGGTGCAGTTCGGCCTCGATCTGCTCCGCACTGAAAGGCATGTAAATGGACCCGGCATCACTGGTATCGACTCGTTCGATGCGGCTGTCCTGGTCCGCCAACAGGCTGAAGTTCTCCAGTTCGTCGATGAGCGCGGCAACACGGCCGAGCAGTCCCTGCCCCAGCTTTCGTTCTCCGGTAATGGAGAGCGTTCCAATCGCGTAATGCAGGTTACGCAGGCAGAATGAGAGGGAGCTCGGATTACTGCGCCCCTGGATGATGAGTTGCGCCACCCGGTCGATATAGGCACGGGAACGGAAAGTACGGCGGTAGGCATCCAACGAACCGAGGAGTCGCAGCAAGGCGGTCAGGTCGGCATTCTCCTCGTCGGTCGCACGGTACGATTCGATGATACGGGGCAAGGCGACTTCCAGAAGCAGAAGCGTCCCCATGGCGCGTTCGAAAAAGACCCCCACCCGGTAGAACTGCCAGGAATCATCATGCGACATGGTCCGTTCCACGGTCCCGTTAAAACGCGCGGCCTCACTCACGATGCGGTCCCCGATCGATCGCAAGCGGCTCCGGGAAAAGCGGCGACCCGCCTCATCCCGCATGAACAGATTCATTTCCTCCAAGACTTCACGGCATTCCGGACTGATGGTCTCGCGGACACTTTCGAGTGAATTGCGGGCGAATTGCAGGCAGGCCCGAACCGAAGCACCTTTATTGGGATCCATCAACAAGCTCTTGGAAAGCGCCAGGATATCGCGGGGCGGACGCTTTCGCTTGGCATAGGCCGACTGCCCCGTCGCCGCCGCCACCGACTGCAACAAGGGCCAATACGCACGCTGCTCGGAGCTGGCCATCTGGTCCCAGCGTAATTTCTCGAGTGTGGTGAACTGGCGCGCGGTATTCTCGGCGCGCTCGAGATAGCGTCCGGCCCAATACAGTGCCTCCGCCACCCGGCTGCCGATCGAGAAGCGGTTGCCGACCGGCATGGGCTCGCGCTTCGGTTTCGAATCCTCGATCACCGAATCCGGAACGAGGACATCCTTGAGTCCCTCGGTCACCAGGCTGAGACGGCGAATGCGATGTACCGGCGAACTGTGACGAGCCAAGCCTCCGGCGAGCACGATCGGTTCCTTGCCCAAGATGTAATAAACCCGCAGATAGACTCCTTGGCTGTCAAAACGGCCATCCCGGTAACGGGGCAAGCCGGAGGGCTCGGGAATATCCTGAGCCACAAAATACTGGGGATACTTCGTCGCCAGACGGTCCAGGGCACGGTCCTGCCCCTTCGGACGTCCTCCGATACGCGTCCAGATAATGTCGTGGTCCTGGATCGGCTTGAGAATGAGGCGGTCCCGGTTTTCCGCCACGTAGTCGCGTTGATCGACATCACTGAGATGGTAGGTTTTGACCGACTTGAGCAGTACGCCTTCACCACGGTAGTAGCTGATGATCCGCTCGTCGTAGCGGAGAAGCGCCCGATTGTCCGTCACCCCGGCCCCCGGCGCATTCACAATGGAAACATTGCCTTTCCGCCATACGTTGATCAGGCCGGGAATGCCTCCGCCACTACGGGGTACGGCAATCGGATCGAGGGAAGAACTTTCCACACGCCGGTAAAGCACGTCCACCGGCTCCAAGCCACGAATGGTCTTGAGGAAAAGCCGACTCTCCCGCACGAGAAGATCTCCGGGTTGTGCGATCGACAAACCCATGTGCCGCGCAATGAAAGCCTCTTCAAAGTACGCCTGCCCCGGCTTACCGGTAGTCAGGAGCACAATATGCGGATTCACCCGCTTGGACTGGGCCCGCAGCATTTCCAAAAGGAAGGTGCTGAAACCGGCCACCGGCGCCACATCGGTCCGTTCATAGAGCTCGGGCACAACCTGCGACAAAATACGCCGGTTTTGAAGCACATGTGAAATTCCGAAAGGTGTGCCCATATGGTGCTCCACCACCCGCCAGTCGCCATCCCCGACATCGACAAGGTCGAAGGCGCCGAATTGGGAGTACTCCCCGTATGGGACCTCAATCCCGCTCAGTTGCCGCTGAAACGCCGGATCGCGCAGGGGCAAATCATGCGAAATGACCCGCTCCCGGAGAATATTCTGCGCGCCGTACAGATCCGTGGCATAGGCATTGAACGCGAGTGCCCGCTGCACCACCCCTTTGGCGATCCGTTGCCATTCCCCGGCTGACAAGGCCAGCGGAAAGAGGTCCAGGCGCCAGGGGTTCTGTCGATGCCGCTTTCCGGTCATCTCCGAAAACTGAAGCCCCAGTTCGTCCACCGCCCGGTCCAGACGGCGTTGGCGCTCCGTCAATTCCTTCCGTGACAGGCCCTCGAAAGTCCGGATAATCGAATCGTACTTCAAACGCAATTCGCCGGTCCCCGTAAAAATGCCGGGCACCTCCGCAACCGCTTGGTCGCTGAAGTGATGCAAACTGTGGTTTGAGTCGAGGGAAGGCACGAGCGTGCAAAATGAAGGGGCACCTAAGGCATTGAAAGCAATTTATCGGTCGATCTTCACTTTCAGGCCTTCGTTTTCCGCTGTCAAACGGAACACACGGCTGTGGACACCGTTGGCCGTGTAGGCGGACTGCATCGCTTCCCCCACGGCCATGGCATGACTCCGGTCGCTCACGCAGATCACCGTCGAACCGCTCCCGCTCAACCAACCGGTGTAGGCTCCGGAGTGGCAACCCGCTTCAATCGCCTCATGACAGAAAGGATTGAGGGGCTCCCGGTACGGCTCATGCAGGTAGTCCACAACCGAGTCCTTGAGCCGGTCAAAATCGCCCGAAACCAAAATACCGACCAGGAATGCGAGGGAATTGGAACTTCGGACCGCATCCTTGAACGAAATGGACTCCGGCAGGACCTGGCGTGAATCCTCGGTCAAGACCTCATAATCCGGAGAGACCGCGACAAAAGCCAGGCTGTCCGGCAAGGCAAAGCGCACATGCTCACGGTAAGCAAATGTATCGGGGTCCGTACGGGCGATGCAAAAGCCCCCGGAAAAAGCCGCGCAGGTGTTGTCAGGCGCATTGTCGAGCTTGGCAACCAGGCTGATCAAGCTTTCGTTATTCAGGGGACGCGCAAAGTGCGCGTTCAACCCGGCCACAACCCCCGCCCGGATGGTCGAACTCGACCCCAGACCTCGGGCCTGCGGGACGTCGCCCCAAATCTCATAGGAAAACCCGCCGATCTCGACACCGGCCGACTGGGCAAAGCCCATAGCCGCTTCGACGACCATCTTTTGCGCGCCGGCAGATGCAGTATCCATAGCTTCAATACGGTCGTCCTCCCGCGGCGTAATGCGCACAAAGTTGTAGAGGCTCAAGGCGATACTGAGACTATCGAATCCCGGCCCACAGTTGGACGTGCTGGCAGGGATCTGGGCAATGACGGATTGTATAGACATAGGTAGAAAGGTATATGCTTTTCAGTTGATTGCGAACCGGACGCTCAACGTCCGCGCCGCATCTCACGCTCAGCTTCACGCATCACGACCTTGCGCTTGAGCGTCTCGCGCTTGTCGTGCAGTTTCTTGCCGGTGCAAAGCGCGATCTCGATCTTGATCAGCCCGTGCTTCAGGTAGATGCGTAGCGGCACGAGGGTCTTGCCCCCGGCATCAATAGCCCCAATCAGCTTATGAATTTCCCGGCGGTGCAGGAGGAGCTTACGCTTACGACGCGGCGGGTGGTTCTGGAAGTTGCCGAACTTGTACTCACCGATGTGCGCATTGTAGAGCCAGACCTGCCCCTTCTCGATTCGGCAGAAACTTTCGGTGATCTGGGCATTCCCGTCACGAATCGCCTTCACCTCCGTCCCGACAAGCGCAAGCCCCGCCTCGAAGCGCTCCCCGATAAAGTAATTATGGGAGGCCTTGGGGTTGCGGATCTCGCGGAAGCGATCATCCAGTTTCTGTTTCTTGGCGCACACGATGGTTCCTGTCTCCACGGCGCAGACCCGGGGAAGCTTTGGGTAGTCAACTCAGGGCGCGCGAAAGCCGCTCAGACTTCTTCCTCAGCTTCGTCGAGCTGGTAGGTAATCTTGCCTTCGATGATCTCGCGCAGGGCCATATCTTCGGCCGACAGGCGCTCAAGCGATTCGATCAGAGGCTTGTAGCCGCTCTTCAGTTGCTTGGCACGGCGAGAGACCACGTTGATCAAAATCATCGGGTCGGTGATCACCTTTTGCGCTTCCTGTAAATAATCGTCTCTCAAAGTAGTTTCTCCGCTGTGGTTAAATGTGGGAAAACAGCGCAAAATGAGCCTCCCGCCCTGCATTGCAATAAAAAATCGGCTTATTGCTAAAATTAGCTAAAATTCCCATTGACAGGCCTGAGGGCGATTCTACTGTTCACCGCTTTTCCAAAATCATGAAGACGACTTTAGCTACAAAAACCGACCATACCAAGACTTGGTACGTGGTAGATGCCGCCGATCAGACACTGGGCCGCATCGCCGTCAAAATCGCCAACGTCCTACGCGGCCGTCACAAGCCCACCTACACCCCGCACGTCGACACCGGCGATTTCGTGGTCGTAGTGAATGCAGACAAGGTTCGCCTCTCCGGCAAGAAGGAATCGGACAAGCGTTACATGTTCTACACCGGTTGGATGGGTAACGAAAAGTATATCAACGTGTCCGACATGCGCCAAAAGAAGCCCGAGTTCATCCTCGAGCACGCCATCAAGGGCATGCTGCCGCGCAACACCCTGGGCCGTCAAATGATCAAGAAGCTTAAGATCCACGCGGGTCCGGAGCATCCTTACGAAGCACAACAGCCCAAGCCGCTGGTCTAACCCCCTCGCTGGACAATCCTTTTTTACATCATGGCAACTACTGCAGAACAAACTTACGTCACCGTCGGCCGTCGCAAGACCGCTACGGCTCGTGTCCGCCTCACCCGCGGCACCGGCAAGATTGAAGTCAACGGCCAAGAGCCGGAAGCCTACTTCAAAACCGAAGACTTCACCCGTGCCGCCCTGTCCCCGCTGAAGACCGTTGAAATGGCCGATCAAGTGGATATCAAGGTCAAGGCAGAAGGCGGAGGTCTCAACGGCCAAGCCGGTGCAGTCCGCCTCGGGATTGCCCGTGCGCTGGAAAAGATGAACGGCGATCTTCGCGAAGCCCTCAAGAAGGACGGTCACATGACCCGTGACCCGCGCTCCCGTGAACGTAAGAAGTCCGGTCAACCGGGCGCACGTAAGCGTTTCCAGTTCTCCAAGCGTTAATCGCAGCGGCAAAGGACGCAGATTTTTGCAAACCCTCCAAGGCCGTGCCGCGTGCTTTGGAGGGTTTTTGTTTTTCAGAGTCCCGCACTCCGAGTTATTTTCTAATACTGGCGTTTTCTTCTATAAGTTGCACAGCTCTAGCTGGGGCGTATAAGGTCCGCCAATCCATCCGAATTCAGATCCCCCTTTTTGTTATCAGCATGAAAGCAGCAGTCATCGGTGCATCCGGCTACTCGGGCGAAGAGTTGGTCCGGCTTCTTTCCAGGCACCCACAGGTCGAGTTGGCCGCCGTCACCTCCCGTTCACTGGCCGGCCAATCGGTGGCCGATGTGATGCCGGCGCTCAGGCATGCCGTGGGCGAGCTGAAATTCACGGCCTCGGATCCGGCGGAACTGGCGGCCAATACGGAGCTGGACGTCTTCTTTCTCGCCCTCCCCCACGGAGTGGCCACCGAATTTGCCAAGCCGCTCTATGAAGCGGGCAAAACCGTGATCGATTTGAGTGCGGACTTCCGGTTGAACAACCCGGCCACCTACGAGAGCTACTACGGACACCCGCACCCGGCCCCGGAGCTGCTCAAGGCCGCTCCCTACGTCATTCCGGAGTTGGCGGATCCCGCATGGAAAGCGTCCAATTTGATCGCCTGTCCCGGTTGCTACCCGACCAGCATCCAAATCCCTCTGATTCCCCTCCTCCGGGCCGGCCTGATCGCTCCCTCCGGCATCGTCATCAACAGCTACAGCGGCGTCAGCGGCGCTGGACGGAAGGTCGCGGAAGACTTTATCTACTGCGAGCGGAACGAAAGCATGAAGGGCTACGGCATGCCGCGGCACCGGCACCTCTCGGAAATCGAGGAGCAATTGGAAAAGGCGGCCTTCGCCGATGTGATAGTACAGTTCAACCCGCACCTGGCACCTGTCACACGGGGCATTGCCACCACCATCGTAGCCAAGGCAAAGTCCTCATTGGAAACAGTTTACAGCACCTGGAACAAGATCTACGAGGGCAAGCCCTTCGTCAGCGTCCTGCCCAGTGGCAGCTTCCCGGACACCAAGCATGTCACTGGAACCAACCGGGTCGACATCGCCGCGGTCTATGACTCCCGGACAGACAATTTCGTCATCACATCGGTGATCGATAACCTGGTCAAGGGAGCCAGCGGCCAAGCTGTACAAATCCTCAACCTCAAGGCCGGGTTCCCGGAAACAGCCGGACTCGTCTAATCCCATCTTTTAAGCTGCCATGGAAAAGCCCATCACAGTGACCTTGACCGAAAACTCGAACGGACTGGCCGACTGTCCGGGCTACAAGCTCGCCGGCGTCGCCTGCGACATCCGTGAGACCGGCAAGGAACGTCTCGACCTTGCTCTGGTCATCGCCGAAGCGCCCTGCAACGCAGCCGGTGTCTTTACCCTCAACGATGTGTGTGCCGCACCGGTCCACGTCTGCAAGGCCATCCTCGAACAGCCCGCCGTACGCGTGGCCGGCTTTGTCGCCAATAGCGGCAACGCCAACGCCTGCACCGGCGAGCAAGGCATGGCGGATGCCAGGGAAATGTCCACCCTGGCCCAAATTGAAACCGGAATCGAACAGCCCTTCCTGGTCTGCTCCACCGGCCGGATCGGCCGGAAGCTGCCGATGGGAAAAATGAAAGCGGGCATGGCCGCAGCGGCCGTACAATTGGCCGACGAATCCGAAAGCTCGCTCCAGGCAGCCGATGCCATCCTGACCTCCGACACGCGCCGCAAGGTTGCCACCGCGCGCTTCGTGTATCAGGGACAAACCGTCACAGTGGCCGGCATGGCCAAGGGTGCCGGCATGATCGAACCCAATATGGCAACCATGCTGGCCTTTCTCGTGACCGATCTGGAAGCGGACAACAGCACGCTCAAGGACGCCTTGACGGCGGCCTGCAACAAGACTTTCAACCGGATCTCAATCGACGGGGACATGAGCACGAATGACACCGTGCTTCTGTTTGCAAACGGCAAGTCCGGGATCGAAGCCAAGGACTCACCCGACCTACTGGAAGCCTTCCGTGAAGCAGTTTACAAGGTCTGCGACATTCTCGCGGAAAAGATCGTGGGCGACGGCGAAAAGGTCACCAAGCTGGTTGAGCTGATCGTCGAAGGCTGCGCCAGCGAGGCAAACGCGGAGAAAGTCGCCCGTGCCGTGGGCAATTCGCTCCTGGTCAAGTCATCATGGTACGGGTCAGACCCGAACTGGGGCCGTCTTGCCGATGCCGCCGGTTATGCCCGGGTCGGACTGAAAGAGGAATGTTTCGACATCCACTACGACGATGTCCCGGCCCTGATCGGCGGCCGTCCGCAGGACCAGAACATCCCTCAATGGAAGGCCATCGTGGCAAAAAAACGCTTCCGGATCACTCTGAACTTGAATCAGGGGCCCGCCTCCTTCCGTTTACTCACCTCCGATTTGAGCGAAGCCTACGTCGACTTCAACAAGTCCGAGTAGTTACTGCTTCATCTCTTCGTTATTTTCAGCCTATTATAATTCGATGATGCCACTCACCGACCATCTGGATGTCACCACCAAGGCCGCCGTTCTACTGGAGGCTCTTCCCTATGTGCAGCGTTTTCGCGACTGTATTTTCGTGATCAAGTACGGCGGCGCCTTTATGGATGCGGCCGACCCCGAGGTGCGTACACGCGTAGCCACGGACATCGCCTTCCTGCATGCGGTCGGCATCAAGGTCGTGGTCGTTCATGGAGGCGGGAAAGCCATCACCCGCGCCCTGGCGGAAGCCGAGGTCGAGACCCGTTTCGAGCACGGCCTCCGGGTCACGGATGCCGCATCGGTCAATATTGTCGAACACACGCTCAACAAGGTCGTCAACCTGGAGATCTGCGAGATTCTCCAGGCCAAGAGTGCACGCCCGCTGGGGCTGCCCGGCAACGGCATTCTGGTCTGCGACAAGAAGCAGGTTGAAATCGACGGGGAAGCGGTGGATATCGGCTATGTCGGCGAGACCCACACGGTCAAAACCAAGATCATCCGCAAGGCGCTCAATGACGGCTACATCCCCGTCATATCCCCCATCGCCTGCGATGAGGACGGCCAGATCTACAATACCAATGCGGATGCCGCGGCCGGACGTGTTGCGGCCGCCCTGCGGGCCCGACGATTGGTCTACCTGTGCGATGTCCCCGGCCTGATGCACGATATCCAGGATCCGTCCACTTTGATTTCCTCGTTAAAGATCAACGAGATCGACGGACTGGTTCAGGACGGCACCATCAGCAAGGGCATGATCCCGAAGACCGACAGTGCGGTCAAAGCACTGCTCAGTGGCGTCCACCGTGTCCACTTCGTTGATGCCGAACAGCCGCATAGCCTCCTACTGGAGATCTTCACGGACAAGGGCGTCGGGACCGAAATCGTGAATGCTTAGGCAGCAGGACAGTTATCCGGTTTTCAGTTTCCCAGTCATCTGTTCCGAACTGAAAACCGAACAACCGAAAACCGAACAAGTTTAAATACAATGCACCACCCAAGTTTAATGAAAAACTACGGCCCGCCCGCGTTTAACGCCGTGCGGGGCGAAGGGGTTTACCTATTTGACGCAGACGGCAAGCGCTACCTCGATTTCGGCAGCGGCATCGCCGTCACATCCGTCGGCCACTCGCACCCGGCATGGGTCAAGGCCGTCCAGGAACAAGCCGGCACGCTGGTTCACTGCAGCAACCTCTACGGCATACCGGGCCAGCAGAAACTGGCCGACCGTCTGGTCGCCCAGGCAGGCCCGGGACGGGTCCTGTTCTGCAACAGCGGAGCCGAAGCCAATGAAGCGCTCCTCAAGCTCGCCCGCCTGCATGGCCGGAAGCTCTCGAACGACGAGGAAGGCAAGCGCTACACCGTCGTCGCCGCGAAAAATGCATTTCACGGCCGGACATTCGGCGGCATGGGAGCCACCCCCCAGGAAAAGATCCAAGGCGGCTTCCGCCCCATGCTGGACGGTTTCAAGTTCGGCGAACTGAACAAGATCGAGACCTTCGACGCATTGGTCGACGAGACCGTGGCTGCTGTATTCGTGGAAACAATACAGGGCGAAGGCGGCGTGTTCCCCGCGGAGAATTCCTTCCTGCAGGAGCTGCGTGCCCTCTGCACGGAACGGGGCGCCCTGCTTATGCTCGACGAGGTGCAGTGCGGCATCGGACGGACCGGCAATTTCTTCGCCTACGAAGCCAGCGGCATCCGGCCGGACGCGATCGGAATGGCCAAGGGCTTGGGCGCAGGCTTCCCGATCGGGGCCATCTGGGTCGCAGAGGGCTACGACGAGCTCTTCCAGCCCGGTTCCCACGGCACCACCTTCGGCGGCAACCCCCTGGCCTCCGCAGCGGCCAACGCGGTACTCGACATCATTGAGTCCGAGGAGTTGCTGGCAAAGGTGACGGCCAACTCCAAATCCTGGCATGCATCCCTCCAAGCACTGGTGAAAAAATACCCCCAGCACATCGAAGGGATGCGGGGTGCCGGCTACATGGTCGGTCTCGGTCTTCATGCGGACGGCCTTGCCGTCACCAAGGCCGCCCGGGACAAGGGCCTGCTGATCGTCCCCGCCGGCCACAACACCATCCGACTGCTTCCAGCACTGATCGCCACGCCGGAACAACTCGCCGAGAGCGTCCGCATCCTCGACGAGGTATTCGCATCGTTCAACTAATCCCGTATCTCGAATCCCGAATCCCGCAGAATGAAACATTTCCTCAAAGAAACCGACTTCACCCTCGAACAGGCCCAGGACGTCTTTGCCCTGGCCAAGGAATTCAAGGCCAACCGCCTGAATTGCCCGCCCGCCCTCAACATGCAGTCCTGGGGTCTGCTCTTTTACAAAAGCAGCACCCGTACCCGCGTCTCTTTCGAAGTCGGCATCAACGAACTCGGCGGCTTCCCGGTCGTATTGAATTCCCAGAACACCCAGATCGGGCGCGGGGAAACCATTGAGGATACCTCCAAGGTCCTCTCCCGCTATCTGCATGGACTCGTGATCCGCACCTTCGAGCACGAAATCGTGGAAACTTTCGCGCGGCATGCCAGCATGCCGATCGTCAACGGGCTGACCGATTTCAATCACCCCTGCCAGCTTTACACCGACATCTTCACCCTGCTGGAGCGCTACGACCCGGAAAATGTGTCGATCGAAAGCCTGAAGGGCAAAAAGGTCGCCTATCTGGGGGACAGCGCCAGCAACATGGCGAACTCCTGGATCATCACCGCAGCCATGTTCGGAATGGAAATCGCCCTCTCCGGCCCGGAGGGTTTTGAACCGCAACAGGAGGTGATCGACGCCTTGAAGGCCGACGGCTTGCCGGTGGAGTACACCTATACCCTCGACCCGAAGAAAGCCATGCAGGATGCCGATGTCGTGTATACCGATGTCTGGGTCTCGATGGGCGACGAAGCCGAGGCCGTGACGCGCAAGGCACAGATGGCCCCCTACTCGGTCACCAGCGAACTGATGGCCCTGGCCAAAGCGGACGCCTATTTCATGCACTGCCTCCCGGCTCATGCCGGCGAAGAAGTCACCCAAGACGTCCTCGACAGTCCGCAATCCATCATTTTTGACGAGGCGGAAAACAGGCTGCACGCCCAGAAGGCGATTCTCGCCAAACTGGTCGAGCTCAATCAGTAAGCCTTGAATCCGCAGCCGGACTGCCTTTCGCATTGCACGTGATGCGGGCTGCGTTTTAACTGTGCCTGATACCTGTCTGTCAACCAATCGCATGTCTGAGACCTTGGAAACCCTGCCTTCAACTGACCGCAAAGTGCCTCAGCACGTTGCGATCATCATGGACGGCAACGGCCGCTGGGCCCGCAAGCAGGGCCTGCCCCGAATTGAGGGGCACCGCCGGGGCGCGGAATCGGTCAAGCGTGCCCTCAACGCCGCCCGGGACTTCGGGGTTCGTTACCTGACACTCTACGCCTTCAGCGTGGAAAACTGGAACCGCCCCAAGGAGGAGGTCGACGGGCTGATGAAACTGCTGGAGCGCTTTCTCGTGGACCAGCACAAGGAACTGATGAAGCGGAAGATCCGCCTACGCGTGGTGGGCCGCTATCGGGAATTGCCCGTGCGGATTCAGGAATTGCTTCAGCGTGCCGAGGCCGACACGAGCGATTTCAAAGACCAGACTCTGGCACTGGCGCTCAATTACGGCTCCCGTACCGAAGTGGTTGACGCCATGCAGGCCATCGCCCGTGCGGCACAGGCGGGAACCCTGGATCCGGAGAAGCTGGACTACGAAACATTGCGCAGCTACCTGTACACCAAGGACATGCCCGACCCGGACCTCGTCATCCGCACCTCCGGCGAGTATCGTTTAAGCAATTTCCTCATGCTTCAGGCGGCATACGCCGAAATCTACACAACCTCCGTATTCTGGCCCGAATTCACCGAGGCGCACTTCAAAGCGGCGCTGGACGACTATGCGGCGCGGGAACGACGTTACGGCAAAACCGCAGAACAGTTGCAAAACGCCTGAACGCCGCTAAGACAGACATATTCCAACCCCTGAGACACCTTTCATGCAGCAACGCTTCATCAGTTTTACAATTCTCTGGACGACGCTCGTCGTCTCGCTGCTGATCTTCGGCGTACATGCCGGAGTCTTCCTCGTCGCAGCCATCGCCTGCATGACACAACTGGAGCTCTACCAGTTGTTTGAAAAGATCGGCCTGTCCCCGATGAAGCCACTCGGCCTCGCCTGTGGGGTGGTCATCGTCCTGGGTTCCTATTACCTGGGCGGCCTCGACTCCGGAAACGATCTTTTTCTACTGAGTTTCCTCGTACTGACCATCACGATCATCCGTATGGATGTTCAAGCAGGCCGGCTTCGCAGCTTCATGCCGACCCTGTTCGGGCTGATCTACGTCCCCTACCTGTTGCATTTCCTGATCAAAATCGTCAAGACCGCCGAATACAATGACTATGGGGCCAACACGGGAATCTTCCTCACGGTCTGGGTCGTCGCAGTCGCCAAGTGCACCGATGTCGGCGGTCTGCTGGTCGGCATGAAATTCGGAAAGACCCCGCTTTCCATCATCAGTCCGAAAAAGACCTACGAAGGTGCGGTCGGCGGCGTGGTCAGCGCGGTGCTGGTCGGCCTCGTTTTTCTCGGCCTCTTCAACAACTTCGCTCCGGAAGGTTTCAGTTGGTGGCTTGCCGCCTTGATCGCCGTGCCGATCTCGATCGCCTCGATCGCCTCAGACTTGGTGGAATCCGCCTTCAAGCGTCAGGCCGAGGTCAAGGACTCCGGCAGCATTATCCCGGGAATCGGGGGCATTTTCGACCTCTCGGACAGCCTGATCCTGACGGCACCCCTGGCTTACCTGCTGTTCAAATACTCGATTTTCTAAATGTCGGACCCGGGGCCAAGGAAGATCGTCCTGCTAGGAGCCACCGGTTCCATTGGCGGCAGCACACTACGTGTACTGCGGGCCCATCCGGACAAGCTGCAGCTCGTCGGAGTGGCCGCCAATGGAAATGACCGGGCTCTGGCGGAGATCTGCCGGGAGTTCAAGGTGCCGCACGCGGCCTTGTCGGACGAAGCGGCCTATCGCCGGGCCCAAACCGACGGCCAGTTTCCCGCCGGAACACAGATCCACGGCGGCCCGGATGCGCTCAGCGCTATTGCCACCCTGGAGGAGGCCGAGATTGTGCTGGTTGCGGTGGTGGGTGCCTGCGGCTTGAAACCGGCCCTTGCCGCCATCGAGTCCGGCAAGGACATCGCGCTGGCCAACAAGGAACTGCTCGTCCTCGGCGGTGCATTTGTGATCGAAGCCGCCCAACGCAAGGGTGTACGCCTCCTGCCCACCGACAGCGAGCACAATGCGATCTTTCAATGCATCGAGGGCTACCCCGGACGTCAGCTGGACAAGCTGATCCTGACCGCGTCAGGCGGCCAGTTCAGGGATGCACCGGTCGAAGCCCTGGCCTCGGTCACACCGAAGGATGCCACCCAGCATCCGAACTGGAGCATGGGCCCGAAAATCACCGTCGACTCGGCCACGATGGCGAACAAAGGACTTGAGCTGATCGAAGCCTTCTGGCTTTTCGGGCTGGAACCTGAGCGCCTCGAAGTGGTCATTCATCCACAAAGCATCGTCCATTCCTTCGTCCAATTCATCGACGGCTCGATCCTCGCCCAGCTCAGCCCGCCTTCCATGACTTTCGCCATTCAGCACTGCCTGCTTTACCCCGAGCGCGCCAAAGGAGTCGATGCGACGCTGGATTTCACCCAGGCCATGCAACTGGACTTCAAGGCACCCGACTTTTCCCGCTATCCCTGCCTCGAACTGGCCTACGACGCCCTCCGCACCGGCGGCAGTGCGATGGCCGTCTTCAATGCCGCCAATGAAATCGCGGTCGGACGCTTCCTCGCCAAAGAGGTCGCCTACCTTGATATTCCGAAGATCATCGGGCATTGTTTGAATACAATGTCAAAGACCCAACCAACCGACATCGCAGCCTTGCTTCAAATTGACCAGGAGGCACGCTCCCTCGCGCTCAACTACTGACTTTCCGATACACACATGGCTTACCTGCTCAATTTCTGGTACATCGCTATCGCCCTCTTCTGCCTCGGCTTCTGTATTTTCATCCATGAACTCGGCCACTTTATCGCGGCCAAGAAGCGCGGCCTGATCGCAGACCGTTTTTCCATCGGCTTCGGCCCACGCCTCTTCGGCTGGCACCGTAACGGTACCGATTTCCGGATCTCGCTGCTGCCACTGGGCGGCTATGTCTCTCTCCCTCAACTGGCGGACATGGGCCGCTTGGAAGGCGGCGAAGGCGACGAGGCCGACAAGCTGCCCCCGATCTCCTATGCCGACAAGATGATCGTCGCCGTCATGGGCGCGGTGTTTAATTTGATTCTGGCATTCGGCCTGTCCCTGATCCTCTGGTGGGTCGGACAGGACATTATCAAGTCCACCGAAGTCGATTTTGTTGCGCCGGAAATCGTAAATTCCGAGGGTGCGATCGTCCCCGGTCCCGCTTTTGAAGCCGGCCTGAAAGAAGGCGACATCATCCTGAAGGTCGATAACGAAGGTGTAGGTGACTGGATGCAGTTCAACAATGCCGTCATGACCGGCACCGGTCGCGACGAGGAAGGTCGCGCCTTCGCCGATGTGACCGTGTTGCGGGATGAGCAGACAATGACATTCAGAGTTTATCCGGCCTTGGTGACCTCCGAAGATATCCGGTATATTGGAGTGGATCCCGGCACAGATCTCGTAGTCAGCCAAGTGCAGCAAAATATGCCTGCCGCCGAAGCCGGTCTGTTACCAGGTGACAAGCTCTTGGCATTGGATGATCAAGCAATCGCCTCCTCGGCCTTTTTGAGCGTCTACCTTAGTAACCATGAAGGTGGCCCCATCGATCTGAAAGTGCTTCGAAACGGCGAAGAAGTGGTACTGCCGATCGTGCCCAAAATAGCGCCAGGTGAGACCCAACCTCGATTTGGCTTTGCCTACTTTTATGAGGCAAAGACTGAACGAGTGCATCGCAATCCGATCGAACAAATCGGCATTATGGCCAACACCATGCGCCTGACCCTCGTTGCCTTGGTGCACAAGAGTTCCGATGTTAAAGTTCGTAACATGAGTGGCCCGGTCGGCATCGTACACGGACTGACCTCGATGGCCCGTTATGGCTGGATCGATGTGGTTTGGTTTCTGGCCCTGATCAATGTGAACCTGGCCATATTCAACCTGCTGCCCATCCCGGTCCTCGACGGCGGCCACATGCTCTTCGCCACAATTTCCAAGCTAATTGGACGCCCCCTGCCCCGCAAGCTGATGGAAAACCTGCAAGTCGCCTTTGTCGTGCTCCTGTTGAGCTTCGTCGCCTACGTAAGTTTCTACGATGTGAAGCGCGTCGGCGTCGACGCCGGTATCATTGACGACGCCCCTCAGGTAAAGCAGAACGCAAAGGACAAAGAAGCCAACCCGGCCATCGAAAATACTGAGCCGGCACCCACTGCCGTCGATGCGGAGTAGCCGGGGATTTCATAAGACGAAATTTAGCGTGCATCCGCATCCATTCGCAGTTTCAAAATATCGGTCATGAGTTCTCCCGTGCTTGCCCAACTCGACTACTGCGCCTCCCGCTTTATTGCCAAGCGGCGTTCAACCCGGGAGGTAATGGTCGGCAACATCGGCATCGGCGGGCACCACCCGATCCGCGTGCAGTCGATGACCACGACGAACACCCAGGACGTGGACGCCACCGTAAAGCAGACACTGGCGCTGGCCGAAGCGGGTTGCGAAATCGTCCGGATCACCGCACCGAACAAGAAGGCCGCCGAGGCACTCGGCGAGATTTCAAAGAAGCTACGTGCGGCCAAGTGCGAGGTCCCGCTGGTTGCGGACATCCATTTCCTGCCCTCTGCGGCCATGGAAGCGGCCAAGCATGTCGAAAAGGTCCGTATCAATCCGGGCAACTATGCCGACAAGAAAAAGTTCGCCGTGCAGGAATACAGCGACAGCGCCTACGAGGAGGAACTCGAGCGCCTGCACGAAGCCTTTTCGCCGATCGTGCTGCGCTGCAAGGAGCTCGGACGCGCCATGCGCATCGGGACCAATCATGGCTCCCTCTCCGACCGGATCATGAACCGCTACGGGGACAGCCCGCTCGGCATGGTCGAGAGCGCACTGGAGTTCATCCGTATCGCGGAAAGCCATGACTATCAGGATATCTGCCTCTCACTCAAAGCCAGCAACCCGAAGGTCATGATCGAAGCCTACCGTCTCGCCGTGGCCCGGATGAAGCAGGAGGGCATGGACTACCCGCTCCACCTCGGCGTGACCGAGGCCGGTGATGGCGAAGATGCCCGGGTGAAGAGCGCGATTGGCATCGGCACCTTGCTCAACGACGGCCTGGGCGACACCATCCGCGTGTCTTTGACTGAAGATCCGATCTACGAGGTCCCCGTCGCCCGTGACCTGGCGCATAAGGCGATGACACTCTGGAATGCACAGGCGGACTCCCAGTTGGGTGAACCGCTGAAGGACAGTATCGATCCCTTTGATTTTCGACGCAGGGAAACCCGCACGATCGAGCTGGGGCCCGACTGCAGCATCGGCGGCGAATCCTTGCCGGCGGTCATCGTTAAAACCGCGCACCCAGTCGGCGAAACAGCTGCCATCATCCAAGATGTCTGCATTGTTCAAACCAAGTTCAAGGACAGTAAAATCGAAGGCCTGCAAGTCGAGATCCAGACAGCCGTAGATCTGGAACCTTTCAGGGGCCTGCACGAAGCCCTCCATAGTGTGGTAAAAGCCTTTGTGCTGGAACTCGGGGTAGGCATCGACCTCTCGGAGCTCGAAGCCTACGAGTGGCCCGATGGACTCGCAGGCATCATACTCCTTCAGTCGGTCAGCCGGGAGGACAGTTTCTACGCCCAAAGCCTGCTGCAGTTCTGCAGGGGCAAGGGGTTTAATCTTGCACTCGACTGCTCGGCTGAAGCGCTTCGCGAGGAAATCGGCCCGCGTCTCCAGGCCATGGGGAGCGCCAATTTAATTCTTTCGACCGCGGGATGTTCAAAGCGTCCGCAAGCGGACACGCGACAGAGCAACGATCATAGTATCGCCGCTTGCGGCGGCTCCGCTCACCCGCTCGGCCAATACCGCGCTCTCGCAGAAGCGACCCGGGATACGATAGCCGACGCCCCGATCTGGATTCGTAACACCACAGGCAACACTCTTGCGCCCAAAAACTATTACGCGGATCGATTATTGGAAGCCAGTGTCATCAGCGGTGGGCTTCTCTGCGACGGCATAGGCGACCTCATCAGTGTGGAAACCGAACCCATGCTCGATAAGGCCACGGCCTTGGCTTACAACATCCTCCAGGGCGCCAAGGCACGCATATCCAAGACCGAATTCGTGGCCTGCCCGAGTTGCGGGCGCACACTCTTTGACCTGCAGAGCGTCACACAGAAAATCCGTGCCCGTACCGATCACCTGAAGGGCGTGACCATCGCCATCATGGGCTGTATTGTCAACGGCCCCGGTGAAATGGCCGACGCCGATTTCGGCTATGTGGGCGGCGCCCCCGGCAAGATCAATCTCTACGTCGGCAAGGAGTGCGTGAAATACAACGTCGCCTCCGCCGAAGCCCTGGACCGCCTGATCGACCTGATCAAGGAGCATGGCAAGTGGGTGGAGCCTAGTTGAAGACTTTCAGTTCGAGCCAACAAAAAACGGGTGTGGCCAAGCACACCCGTTTTGGAGAAATCTTGTGTGTTCGATTATCTGTACTTCCGGTTTCGAGCGAGCATACAGCATGGGATCAGACCGAGTCCTATGAACAGCCCCATCGTAGCCGGTTCGGGAATTACGGTAATCCGCAGACCATTGATAAAGCCCATCAAATCCTGACCGGATGTGGCGACGGTAAGGGTAATCGTGTCATTCGAGACGCCTGTTGGAACGACATTATTCCAAGTCAAAGGCGTGCCAGTTAGAAAACCATCGGTATATGCATTGTAGTCATCTCCGTACAAAGCAACGCCGCCGCCACTATCCGCAAAGCTGCCATTCACCTGAATATCTGCCAAGCGGACGCCAGTGTCAGAATAAACGGAGCTGATCAGTTCGAGCTTATAATTGTCTCCACTGAAACCACTGATTGTTAAAGTGGCGGTGATGCCGGTAGAATCAACTGTCTGATCGCGAACAAAGAAATAAGAGACTCCGGTCTCCCCAAACGTAGAGCCGTCATTATCGAATACGCCGGCATGGTTTCCAGTCGAACTGCTATCCTGGAAATTCTCAAAATCGAAATTCAAAGTATCACTTCCCCAGACGACGTCACCGTCAGTGGGGCTGTAAAAGTGTTCCGTGCCCGCAACGGTAGAACCGTTGAAATTAACAATGAGCGACTGCGCCGGCAGGGATGAAAGGGCGCAGCAGGTGAGTGGGAGTATCAGTAGGTTGTTTTTCATGGTGGCCTTGGTTTAGCAAAGGCATGTAAACAATCCACACCGCGGGAACGTTACACGGAACTTCATTGCATTCTGGTACTTTAATCAGAAGCTACTAGACACTTAGCCGAGACAGCTTGATTCCAATGCCCCCCCCGCCGCCCCCAGCCACCATACGTGAAATCGCCAAGGCTCTAAACTGCTCGCATATGACCGTTTCCCGTGCTTTGCGCGGAACACCGGGCGTCGGGAAAGAAAAGGCCCGGGCGATTTGCGAGTTCGCGGAAAAGATGGGCTATACCCCGAATCCCCTGGTGTCTGCGCTCATGCAAACGCGGAAACATCACAGGCCGCCGCAACAAACCTCGAATCTGGCCTTCGTTCACTATTTCCCGACTTCGCTTCTGGTCGATGAATCGGTTCAAGAACTCTACAAGGGTGCCCGGCAGAGAGCTCAGACATTGGGCTACGCGATTGAGATCATCTGGGGCGCGGAGCCGGAGTTGGGCAGGGAGCGCTTGACCCAGATGTTGAAAGCCCGAGGTATCAACGGCGTTGTGTTTGCACCGATGCCGCTCGGTTGCCGAACTGTGGACTTCGACTGGGATCAATTCGCAATCGCCTCCATGGGCTTCACTTTAAGGAAACCTAAGATTCATCGAGTGGGCACCTACCAGTACCACAGTATCCCCCTGGCCTACCGTGAATTGGTCAAACTCGGCTATCATTCGATCGGCATCTGCATCACCGATCGGGGCAGTCGACGTGTCGATCGAGCCTGGGAGGCAAGTTTGGCGATGCTGAAGTATGAATCCGGGCCAGAAGCCGTCCATCTGCTTCCCGAGACTATCGAATCGAAAGAGACCTTTGCCCAATGGCTCGCAGAACACCGGATCGATGCCTTGATCAATGCCGGTCATCACACCCTGCACGATTTCTTTCCCGAGCTTGGAATTCGAGTTCCGGAGGATTTGGGGTACGTCTCTTTCCATGCGAAAGACACGGCGACTGTTCGACGCGACTGGGTCGGAATCGGAGCGGAAGCCGTCAACCTGGTCGACTCGCAATTGATGCATAACGAGCGGGGCATTCCCGCAAAGCCGAAGACGGTACTGGTCGAAGGCGAATGGGATCCGGCCGACACGGTGCGAACCATCCGCCCCGAACGTTCCGTGTAACTCTCTGTCGAGTTTGCTCGACGGGCAGGCAACAAATCAGGCTCCGATGCTTTTCCCCATCGGACATGATTCAGACCTGCAAGCGCATAGCCCTGCTCCTTTCAAACCTCTCGATGCTAGCACTGAGCTTACCGGCCGCCACGCTGGCAGACTGGGCATTCGAAACTACGTCCGGCTTCCTCAACGACACCAGCGGGAATCTGCGCGATTTGACCGAAGCTCAAGCGACGGTTTCACAGATCGAGAAAGGGGGACAGTTGGGCGGCGCAGCGTTCTTTTCGGGAGGGAGTTACCTCAGTGTTGCGGATGAAAGCGTGTGGACCGACAGCACGATGACGATCGAAGTATTGTTCAACTGCACCTCTGCCACCAAGGATACGACACGGACGCTGGTATCCCATTGGGATCGAAATACCGGCAATGCATCCTGGGTCCTGGGAGTTCGGAAGAGCCAGATACGCTGGCTGTACAGTACGGACGGCAACAGCTATTCCACAATCGCCACGCTTTCGGTGAACACAGGAGATGATTATTACCTGGCACTGATCCTCAACAACGGCACGGCGACCTTTTATCTTAAGAACCTAAGCACGGACGAGGCTTTCATGAAGACCGAATTCTCCGGGCTGCCCACAGCATTTTATGATGCGGCAGTGCCCTTGACCGTTGGCTCGACGGCAACACCAAGCTCCCCCTACCCGGGCTATATCGGACGCATACGAATTGAGGATGAAGCGATGAATAAGGATAACTTGCTAATTGTACCACCCGATGTAATTGAGCCCGTCCAGATCAACGGCTATAAGGGCATCTGGTTTGATCTCGGTCAAGATACGACCTATGGCCCGAAATACTCGGGCGGCTTCGCCACCTACACGGCCAAGCACCGTCCGATGGCGGTTCACGCCCCCGCCGTGAACAAGACATTCTTCTGCTATGGGGGCACCTTGGCTTCCCACCTGAAGCATTTGGTCATCATGGCCTCGGAGTACGACCACGCAACCGGACAAGTTCCGAAACCAACAGCCGTTATGGACAAGGACGGGGTGGACGATCCGCACGACAATGCCGCGATCCAAATCGACAAGGACGGCTACGTCTATGTCTTTATCTCGGGACGCAACACCTCGCGCATGGGGTATATCTTCAAGAGTACGGAACCCTACAGCACCGCATCCTTCGAACGGCTCTCCCCGGAGGAAGGCGAGTCCTTCACCTACCCGCAAATCTGGTACCTTCCGGGAAGTGGAGACGGCGACGAGCGATTCGCCCACTTCTTTTCACGCTACACGGGCGGACGCGAGTTGTATTACTCAACCAGCACGGATGCGCACAACTGGAGTGATGCAATCAAGCTGGCTGGCATCCAAGGTCACTATCAAACGAGCTATCATCACGGCAACCGCATCGGCACCGCCTTCAACCGTCATCCCGGTGGCCAGGTGGACCAGCGCACCGACCTCTACTACATGCAAAGTGATGACTTCGGTGATACCTGGACAGCGGCCGACGGAACGATCTTGACCTTGCCGCTCGACTCGGCGGACAACCCCGCACGTGTGATCGACTATGCAGCGCAAGGCCGTTTGGTTTACATGAAGGACATGGTGTACGATGCCCAGGGCTATCCCGTAATCCTGTATTTGACGGCAGCCAACTACGCACCGGGACCGGAGGGCGAGCCTCGCACTCTGGAGATTAGCCGTTGGAACGGCAGCGAATGGGTCACGACCCAAATGCCCCCCGCAGCCACAAGCAGCTCAACCTTGATCCACAACTACTCTGCGGGCAACCTGCGCATTGATACCGAAGGCCGCTGGATCGTGCTGGCTCCAACGGGTGCAGGGAACATTCCTGGAAAGGACGCCGGCCAAACTGAAATCGAACATTATTGGGGCCAAGGTGGCGAGATGGAGCAATGGGTCTCCGAGGACCAGGGACTGACCTGGACGAAGGCGATGACACTCACCCGGGAGAGCGAACGTAAACACGGCTATCCCCGGAGTGTCGAGAATGCCGCAGAGCCCTTCCATTACCTGTGGACGGACGGCAACCCGGAAGCTTTCACCGAAGCCCATCTCTATATCGGCAACAGCGATGGTTCCCAGTATTGGGAATTGCCGTACGACATGGATCCGGATGCCGAGTCAGCCGAACCGACTCCCCAGAAAGACGCCTACCTACGCTGGCAGGAACGTCACCTGGAACCCGATACAGTGACGGAAGGCGGTGAGCTGGATCGAGAGGCCAACCCGGATGCAGACCAGGCGATCAACCTTCTGGAGTATTTTTTTGATACAAACCCCAAAGACGCCTCCGATGCCCCCGATCTGGAGCTCAAGTGCAACGCAAACGAGGACGAGGGCGTCAACCTCAGCCTCATGTTCGGCATCAATCCCGACGTTCAAGACTACACATATGCAGTCCAAGAATCCGGAAACCTCCTCGAATGGGATGAAACGGAAGCATTCGAACAAAGCAGTTTGACCGCCGGTCCCGACGGGCGCCTGCATGTTGAATTAAGCAATAACAGCAGAGAACCGCTAAAATTCTATCGTTTGCGGATTGATCCGACGAACTAGCCAGCGGCAATTTCATCCGTGCCGCAGGTACATCCGGCGGCTCCTCGGTAGTCTCAGATGACTGGTTTCGGGGAACGCTTGGGAGAGTGTCGCTTCAACATGTATCCGAGCATCGACATACCCATGAATAATACATAAGTCGCGGGCTCGGGAACGGCCTCGATATTGTCGATCCAGATTTCAGAAACCGATGTCCCTGGACGGACAATACCAAGATTGTTATTAATATTGAGCCCAACTCCACTGGAATCGTCGGCCAACATGGCAACCCGGCTCACATTGCCCAAGGTATCGGATAAATTACCCGTCCCCCCGCTCCCGGAGAAATAGGATAGCGAGCTCAAGTCCACCGTGTATTGCGTCCATTGCCCGTTCCCCGGCAATACGATCGCCTCTGTCACGAAATCGCCCCCCGGTCCTTCAAAACTGATCCAGAAGTTCCGATCCGCTCCGGTTTGGTTATTGGCCCAAAAGGAAATCGCAGAAACACCCGCTGCAGTATAGTCCCCCAGCCAATCCTGGGAACCGGTACTGTCATTCCACATCAGCCATTTTCCTCCGCTGGAACTCCCGTCCGAATCGTGAAAGAGATACCCGGAACTGCCGTCGAAGCCGGAACCGCTGTTCCATGTCGGCGGACGATCCCCCGCTTCCCAATTTTCAACATTGACCGCAAATGTATCGATCGAACTCAGGCTGATAACAGCAGACACGGGCAGAACGGACAGCATAAAAATACAGCCGGAAACAAGGCTTGGTTTGCGGACTCTTTTCATCGTATCAGGGGTTAGTTGGGGCGTAGAACTGAACACTTAAGCCGTACGACTTATAAGTTTTTCAGCGCTCCAAGGCAAGTTTAAAGCCTTCGATCCGGGGCAAGGGCAGCGACGGGCAAAATACGAATAGAAACACGATAGCACATGACAGTCGCTAATCGGCTGCATCCGGATCGAAATACCTATCGTCTGTGCACAGGAATAGGTTTTTACGATTTGTCTAAAGCCTCACGGCCCTTTTGACTACCGAAATGACCACGATTGGAACCCCTTTTACATCGAATGCCACCAAGGTGCTGCTCTGCGGTTCCGGGGAATTGGGCAAGGAAGTCGTCATCGAGCTGCAGCGTTATGGCGTGGAAGTCATTGCTGTCGACGCCTACGCCGATGCCCCCGCGATGCAGGTGGCGGACCGGGCCCACGTCTGTTCAATGCTGGACGGAGCGGCACTGCAGTCCATTATCGAGGCAGAAAAGCCCGACTATGTCGTCCCCGAAGTCGAGGCGATCGCAACGGACACCCTAGCCGCCCTGGAGTCGGCCGGCGTGACCCGGGTCATTCCGACCGCCCGCGCCACCTGCCTGACCATGAACCGTGAAGGCATCCGCCGACTCGCAGCCGAAGAACTGGGGCTCGCCACCTCCCCTTACCGCTTTGCCGACACTTTCGAGGATTACAAAGACGCCGTCGCAACCATTGGCCTGCCCTGCGTGGTCAAACCGATCATGAGCTCATCGGGCAAAGGCCAGAGCGTACTCAAGACGGAAGAGGACATCGAGCCCGCCTGGCATTATGCACAGGAAGGCGGCCGAGCCGGCAAGGGCAAGGTCATCATCGAAGGCTTTGTCGACTTTGATTACGAAATCACCCTCCTGACGGTTCGGCATGTGGACGGGACCGCCTACTGCGAACCGGTTGGCCACATCCAGGTCGACGGCGACTATCGCGAATCCTGGCAACCGCAGGCAATGAGCTCCACCGCCCTGGAAAACGCCAAGCATATCGCAAAATCCGTAACCGATGCACTGGGCGGTTTTGGCATCTTCGGCGTCGAACTTTTCGTTAAAGGGGACACGGTCTATTTCAGTGAAGTCTCCCCGCGTCCACACGATACAGGTATGGTCACCATGATTTCCCAGGACCTCTCACAGTTTGCCCTCCACGCCCGCGCGATTCTGGGCCTGCCGATTCCCGTGATCCGGCAATTCGGTCCCAGTGCATCTGCGGTCATCCTCGTGGAAGGCCAAAGCAAGGACGTCCAATTCGGCAATCTCGAAACCGCTCTACGTGCCCCGGATACCCAGTTGAGACTGTTCGGCAAACCGGAGGTGAAGGGCAAGCGTCGGATGGGCGTTGTTCTCGCCCGCGATGAAAGCATCGAAGCCGCCCGAGAGAAGGCCCGGGAGGCGGCAGGTTCGGTCACGGTGGCGCTGTAACGGCGCGGCCCTTAGGCCTCCAGTTTGTCGTAGATTGCGTCCAGCACCGCGACACAAGTGTGCAGTTGCTCAGGATCCGGCAGCCAGTCGACCTGATCCATATAGTCATGTTCGCGTGCGATCATCGCATCCACGAAGGCTTCCCCCTCCTGGGTCAGGGCGATCAGTTTCGAACGCTTATGTTCAGGGTTGGAACGGCCCTCCACATACCCCTCTTTCTTTAGCTCGTTGATCTGGGTCTGAATAATCTGTCTGCTAATAAAACGGGCCGAGGCCAAGTCTGGTACCGTCTGTGGTCCATAACGCCTCAAATCCATGAGTAGCGTCCGCTTTGGTGCGGTGACGCCTGTCTGCGCATGCAGTTGATCCGTGACATGACGAAACCGGTTGTAAACACGACGGACCGAGTTGGCCAAGGCATGAATTTCCTCGTGGGCATTTAATTGCGACATAAGCTAAGACATACATGAAATCATCGCAATGACAACATTATTGTCATTATCGCATTGACAATATTGTTGTCATCTAAAAAGTGAAGGCCGAATCCGACTTCACCACTATGACGACACAAGCAAACAACACCATTAAACTGCCACAGACTTTCTGGTGGCACAATATCGCCCAGTTCGGCGGGGCGATGAACGACAACCTGTTCAAGCTGCTGATGATCTACGCCCTGGTCGCTTGGAATGGAGTAGACGCTTCCCCGAAAATTCTGGCAACGGTCGGTTTGGTCTTTGCCATTCCCTTCATCCTGATAGTACCGATCGCCGGCAACTTTGCCGACAAGTTCAGCAAACGGAGCATGATCGTCATCCTGAAGGCAGCCGAAATCGGCATCATGGGGGTAGGTGTTGTTGCGCTGAACAAGGAAAGCGCGTTTCTGCTCTACCTGACCATGTTCCTGATGTCAGCCCAAAGCGCTTTTATCGGCCCGTGCAAATACGGGATCATTCCCGAACAGGTGGGGCACGAGCGTCTCTCCAAAGCCAATGGCATGCTACAACTCTTCACCTTTGTGGCGATTATCGCCGGGACCGTGCTCGCACCGGAATTGAGCCTGATCCTCAACCAGCAATTCGCCTTGGCGGCGCTGTCCTGCCTGGTCATTGCCGGGCTCGGATTCGCCGCCTCACTGAAGATGCAATCGACTCCCGCGCACCCGGACCGTCATCTCAGCCTGAATGGATTCGGCAGCGTCTTCCGCACCTTCAAGATCATCCGCAAGGACGGCTTTCTCGTATTGGCCGTTGCAGCCTTGGCCGTCTTTGGCCTCGCTGCAGCCTTTATCCAGCTGAATCTCCTCAACTATGGCAGTGAGCACCTCCAGCTCAGTCCGGAGCAGTCCACCCGCCTCTTTCTTCTCACCGCAATCGGCATAGGATTGGGCTCGGCCACTGCAGGCTGGCTCAGCGGACGCAATATCGAATTCGGAATCGTCCCGATCGGTGCTGGATTGATGAGCATCAGCCTGGTCGTTCTCGGCGTGATCGCACCCGGTAGTCTGAAAGCGGCCATCATTGTCATGCCCATACTTGGCTTTGCCGCCGGCTTGTTCATCGTTCCCCTCGAGTCCTTTATCCAATTCCGCAGTCCTTCGGACCGAGTCGGTTCCATCAAGGCCACAAGTTCCTTCTTCAGCTGGATCGGGATCCTCAGCGCCAGCGCCCTGCTCTATCTGAATACAGCCATCGGCTTGAGCGCCCAGCAGGGCTTTCTCTGCCTGGGCATCGGCCTCCTTATTCTTGCCGTCGTCAGCCTGATTGTCCTGCCCGACTTCTTCATCAAGTTCATCGTACTTCTAGTGACCCGGTTCTGCTACAAGATGAAAGTACGCGGGTTGGAGAAACTGCCCGTGGAAGGAGGCGCCCTACTGGTGTGCAATCATATCAGCCTAATGGATGCGGTACTTATCGCTTCCAGCCAGCAACGGCGAATCCGCATGCTCATGTCCCGCAGCTTCTATGAGAAATCCAACTGGATGATCCGCAAACTGGTCGACATCGGTGGCGTCATCCTAATCCATGGACAGGACAATCCCAAAAAGCTGCTTCAATCCCTCAAGAATGCACGCCAGGCCCTGGATGACGGTTATCTCGTCTGTATCTTTGCCGAGGGCGCGCTCAGCCGCACGGGGATGATGCGCCCCTTCAAACCGGGCTTTGAGCGCATCGTCAAGGGAACGGACTACCCGATCATTCCGGTCTACATCGGCGGCGCCTGGGGCAGTGTCTCCAGCTACCGTCACGGCATGCCCAAAATCCGTCCGCTCCGAGATTTCCGCTATCCAATTAGCGTGCATTACGGCGAAGCCCTGCCCGCCAGCTCGACAGTCTTTGAGGTGCAACAAGCCGTCAGCGAACTCTCGGTTGACGCATGGGAACTGCTCAAAGGCCATCGCAAGAGCCTCGGCCATGAATTCATCAGATCCGCCCGGCGCAATTGGAAGAAACTTGCCCTGGCCGACAACAACGGCAAGGAACTCAGTTTCGGAGAAACCCTGACCGCATCACTCCTCCTAAGAGATTGTATCCGTCAATCCACGACAGTTGATGAGGACCATATCGGCGTGCTTCTGCCGACAGGAATCGCTTCGACCTTGTCCAACCTCGCAATTACGCTGGACCTCCGTACCAGCGTAAATCTGAACTACACCGCACCAGCCGCACTGGTGGCTTCGGCGGAAAAGCAATGCGGATTGAATACCGTCATCACCTCGCGGGCTTTTCTCGAACGTTTCCCCGATCTTCCCCTACCCGCTAATGTCCTTTACGTCGACGATCTGCTCACGGGCTTCAGTTCAGCCGAAAAGAAACGGGCCTGGCTGAGCGCGCGCCTGACACCGGCCTCCCGCCTGTCCAAGGCCGGCGATTTTGATGCCGAGCATATCGCCACCGTCCTGTTTTCGAGCGGTTCGACCGCGGAGCCGAAGGGAGTGATGCTGAGCCACCACAATCTACTCTCCAATATCGAGTCCTTTCGTGCTGTGCTCGGTCCCAAGCGTAGTGATGTGATGCTCGCCAGCCTCCCGCACTTTCACTCCTTCGGTTACACGGCGGCCATGTGGTTTCCCCTTCTCAGCGGCCTGACCACCGCGTGCCACACAAGCCCGCTCGAAGCCGACGCCATCGGCAAACTGGCGGAACGCTACCACGGCAGCCTCCTGCTGACCACGCCCAGTTTCCTCATTGCTTACTGCCGCAAAATCAAACCCGAGCAATTGGCCGCACTGCGCTATGTGTTTACCGGTGCGGAAAAACTCCAGCCGAGAGTCGCCGACATGTTCGAGAAACGCTTCGGCCTGCGCCCGCTGGAAGGATATGGAGCCACCGAGCTGGCTCCCGTCTGTGCGGTCAGCCTGCCCAACGTCGAAATCGACAAGCTGGAAGAAACCGGCAGCCGGCCCGAGCGTCTCGGTCGCGTGCTCCCCGGCATCGCCATGAAGATCGTTCATCCGGAAACCGGCGAAGCGCTGGCTGCCGGCGAGGAGGGCATGATCTGCGTCAAAGGCCCCAACGTGATGAAAGGCTACTTACACAAGCCGGAACTGACGGCCTCCGTGGTCAAGGACGGCTGGTATGAAACCGGTGACATAGGTCTAATGGATACGGACGGCTTTTTTGCCATCACCGGTCGCCTCTCCCGCTTCAGCAAGATCGGAGGGGAAATGATATCGCATGGCAGTATCGAAAAAGCCCTGCAAGACGCACTCGACACCGGCCCGGAAAGCCTCGCAGTGGTCGCCCTCGAAGATGCACGCAAGGGCGAGAAACTGTGCGTCCTTCATACCTTGGGAGATAAGACCGGTGATCTGCACACCCTCCTCAAGGGACTGGAGATCCCCAACCTGTGGAAGCCGAATGCAAGGGACTGGATCGCAATCGAAAGCCTTCCCGTACTGGGCAGCGGCAAACTCGACTACCGAAGCATGAAAGCGATCGCAAACGAGGGGCGGTCCACCGGAGGATCCGGGCATGAGGACTAAGACGGGACGAGCCTGCTAAGGAAGCACACGGAGATTCGGCCGGGGCGTCACTCAGGCAAGCTCACGAAAGCGACGGGCCCTCGAACCGAAATTCGGCCGACTCGCTTACGCGCACCATCGTTCCCGGACTACGGTCGCCGGAAGCGACGCCCGGAAAGGGCGCGTGAACTCGAATGCGGCATCGGCGCACGGGTGCCGCGACCGGTATTCAAGCCGGGACGAAACTTCAGGACCGCATCAAATTCTGCCGGCAGCGCGGACTTGGCCGTGAAATGCTGTGATTTGCCCTGATACGCATAATTCACAGTCGTCTCCGCCGAATGCAGGAGCAAACGTTTCACTCCGGTTTCCGCTGCCACTTCACGGTTGAAGCTGAAACTGCCATAGGTCTGATCGCCTACGATGGGATGGTTGTGGCTTTTGCATTGGATCCGGAGCTGGTGCGTGCGGCCGGTGACCGGCATGAGCTTGAGCAAGCAGACCGGAAAGCCGCCGACCGTGTCTTTTACAACCTGATAACGGGACTTGGCCGGCAGCCGCTGGGCATCCTTGATCTTACGCCCGCCACGCACGATGGTCTTGCTCAGTACGTCGCTCCAGACCCCAGCCGGCACACCCGGCGTACGCTTGACCAATGCGTAATACGTCTTGTTCACGCGATGCGCGGCGAAGGACTGCTTCACCGCATCGGCCACCTCCTTGTTCAAGGCAATCAGGATGACACCGGAAGTCGGGGAATCCAGACGGTTCACCAGCCAGGCGCGACATATGTCACCCGCGTCATTCTCCCATGAAAACTCCTCCCGCTCATAATCATAGTGGGCGTCCAGAAGCGCACGATGCCGTTCTTCATGGCGATTCGGATGCGACATCACCCCCGACGGCTTGTCCAAGGCGACCAGACCGTCCTTATTGGCCTCAATGAGTCGCACATCCGGCCCAAGCGGCAATGCCTCGGGTAAGATCTGGGATTCCTCACTCATAGATAGTTAAACATGACCCTCAGTGTTCGCTTCTCGCCAAAGACTTCAACCATTTCCTTTGTCCAGGGCCGGAAAGGAGATCGTTTCACAATGGCATTTTCACAGATGGTCGTGGCAATCGTGCTGGCCGTGCTATGCAGGACCTTGACCTCGGTGATCTTGCCATCCATGTGGAGGGTAAATTCCACCAGGACTTTGGCTCCGGTGTCGATCGGCTGAAAGAAATCGATTTCCTGATACCAACCCACCTGCAAGGCGGCATAAAACTGCTGCTCATACTCGCCAAACTCACTAAACGTGGCATCCAGTGCAATCGCACCTCGACGTGAAGCCGAACCGCGCGAGTCCAAAAGCGGGCCGGTTATCAATTCAGGTGACAGTCGGGGACGTTCCCGCGGCATCGGACGGGCTTCCGGCTGACCGCCGTCGCCGGTCGCTTGTTTCGCAGGTGTTTCCTGCTGCGGTTGCTGGCGGTACAGGTCGATCGGCGCATTCGGATCGATCCCCTCGACCCGTTCGGATGCCTCGCCGCTCAGATCGGGACTGCTTCCCGGCCCTTCTTCCGTAACTGGGTCTTGTTGAATGAAGTCAGGGGCTGGGAGTGGTTGCGATTGGGCCATTTGTGTGGCTTGCTCAGGGCTGCCCGGCTCACCACCTTGGGTCCCCTCGTCCTGTCCCTCTTGCGCGGCAGTCGAATAAACACCCGGTTCAATGGGGCTTGGAGGGCTTAAATCGCCCTGTAGAATTTTCATATTTGAAGAGTCACCTTCCACATTCGGCGCATCCAAGAGGTCTTCAACAGGGGCTTCGTCCGCCGCCTGCTGGGCTTGAAAGGAATAGCGGTCGGTCTTATCCGGCTCGTTCTCAGGGGCGTCCGGATTGACTTCGGCGTAGTGCATCTCATCCGGGGTGACCGGCTCTTCCGCGGGAATCAGTGTCAACTCGACTTCCTGATCGGCTTGATCCGACTCCACCGCATGCGAGCTCAAGACCTGTTCCGGCAGTACCCAGTAGACAGTCAGATGGAACAGTAGCGCCAGCAGGAGTGCGAGAACCGTTACCCATTGCCGATCACGCCGGTATTCCTCAAAGGGATTCCAGCGCGGGCTGTCTGTAGATGCGTCTGCCAAGATGATTTACGAAATCACAACTGACTGCGAAAATCAAAGCCGTGTTCCCTAAAGCAGGCTTCCAATGCCTGAATCGGCAAGCCCATCACATTCTCGACCGAACCGTCCACCGACTCGATAATCATTTCCCGGCCTTCCTGGATCCCGTAGGCACCAGCCTTATCGAGCGGGTTCACGCATTCGAAATAGCGCAGAATGGTCGCCCTGTCGAGTGGCTTGAAGCACACCTGGCTCTGTTCCACAAAGTCACACTGAAAATTAGCGGCTTTCCAGCGAAGCGAAACCGCCGTATAAACCGTGTGCTGACGTCCCCCCAGACGCTCAAGCATCCCGACCGCCTCCTCAAGATCAGCCGGTTTGCTTAAGACCTGGTCGCCAAGCGCCACCGTCGTATCCGAGCCCAGAACAAGGGAATCGGGATACTGATCCGCCAAGGCCTCCGCTTTCATCACTGCGTTGTGATGCACCATATGTTCCGGACCGTGGATACCGGAATCGTCCTCCTCGACATCCGCCGGACAGACCTTGAAAACCAAGCCGATCCGTTGAAGTAATTCACGCCGTCGGGGCGATGCGGAAGCAAGCAGGAGCTGAGTGGGTCGGTCTGAACGTATGGCCATTGCCTAGCCATCAAGCCGGGCACACTGGCGTGGTCAAAATAATTCTGCGTACCGCCCCAGTTGGCCGGTAGTTTGACTACGAAGCCGAGCTCTTCCGCCGACTGCCACGCCCCGGCAGCAACATGACCACACAGGGGAACAGAAAGACTGCGACCGAGGCCTGATAGGCGGGTGAAAGCGGTGCACCGGTAAACAAGGTAATGACCAGAGCAGCCCATAAGCAGAAGATGAAACTAAAGATCACGTAACGGGCAATCAATCTGAGACGCGGACACGGCTTCGTGACAATCTCATGCTTGAGGGAAAAAAAGGCCACAATTAAGACGGTCGCCGCCCATGAGAAGCCCCAGTATCCGAAAACCGAAGCATCGATGGAAAAGCCCAGGCCACAGGCAAAGCTCAGGACGTACAACGCGATTAACAGGATCACAACTGCGACGGTTACGGGGTATTTCGTCAACTGATGCCTCATTTAACTAACGCATAAAGCCTAGCCAGGCGATTACAACTCAATTTCGTTAGCTCCGAAAAGAGCAAAAACCAACAGGGCCCCAAGTCAGCTCGCAGATAACAGGAAGCTTATGCTGGCTACTCCAGAACCCTCTGAGCCGAACCAATGGCCCGGGCAAAAGCCAAGCGGCTGAGTCCGTAGAGATAAATCGCCTGGAGGTGGCTGTTTTCGGCATCGGAGAGCCGTTGCTGTGCGTCAATCAACTCACGGTTGTCCGCCAAGCCCTCCCGGTAACGCTCACCGGCCTGATCCACCTCGTCGCGACCGAGGCGTACTTCCTCTCGGGCAATCTCAATTTGATCGTAGCGCGATTCCATCTCAATCAGGGCATAACGGAATTCCCGCTCAATCTCGTTACGCAACCGGGTCATTTGAAATTGTGCCTGACGCACGGCCGCAGTCGCTTCGCGTTTCTCCGCCCGGATACGGAAGCCCTCAAAAAGCGGCATACTTGCCCGGATCCCGACCAACCAGGCCTCGCCCTCATTGTCATCAAAGGGTTCCCCCGAATCGTAGCCCCAGTCGGCAAAGAGGTCGACCGTGGGCAAACGCTGCCAACCGGCAGCCTTTCTCGCCAGGATCGCCTGATCGACGCGCTCTTGCTGGCCTGACAGTTCGGGACGCATCTCCGTCAGGGCTTCCATCGAACCGTAGCGCTTGAGCGACGGAGGTGCCTTGATTCCATCGATAACGCTACGGTCGAGCAGGACGGCCCCATCCAGATCGAGATCCAGCAAGGCCTTCAACTGAAGCATCGAGTTCTCTGCCTGTGTGCGGGCCTCCATCAGGGAACGGCGCTCCGTGGCCAGACGGACCTCCGCCCGGGTCACGTCGATCTTGATCGCAACCCCCGCATCATATTGCTGTCTGGCCAACTCAAGCAGCTCGCGTTCGCGTACAAGATTGCTTTCCACGATCTCAATCCGGCGAATGTCCCGAAGTTGGGTGAAGTAAACCTGCAATGCCTGACTGATAAAGTCCTGTAGCGCGACCTCATAGTCCATTGTCGCGATACGATGCTCCATCCGCGCCAAGCGGTAATCCGCATAGTTCTGCGTATTGAAGACCGAGAGGTTTCCCGTGACACGTGACGAAAAGGCGTTAAACGGAGGACCGTCATACGGGTCGCGGGTGGAGTCGAGCCCATACTGCTGGCGGCTTTGCTCCACGTTCAGGGAAAGACTGGGATAGAGTGCCGCACGGCTCTGGTAGCTCTGATGGAGTGCGCGACGTACCGTTTCCTTTTCGATTAAAACAGCCGGGCTGGCGGCTTCCAAGCGTGCTACAACATCGGAAACCGTTAAAAAGAGGGGCTCCGGCACAGCGGCATCCTCACCTTCAGCCGGTAATCCCTGGCCGAAGGACAGCGGAGCAATCGCCCAGGTAAAAATTCCCAGGCTTAGGATACTGAAAGTCTTGAGTTCTCGAAGCATCGGAAAAATAGTTGATCCAGGCTGGTGCCACGTCGCTGTGACTATTTGGCAGGTGACTCATTTTGCAAGTGCCAGCTCGAACAATTGTTTCAACATTTATGAAAATCGGCATAGCCCAGATCAACACGACCGTCGGCGACCTCTCCGGGAATCGTCAAATGATCCTTCAAGCCTACCAGGAACTGGTTGCATCCGGCGCAGAGCTCGTGGTCTTCCCGGAACTCGCGGTCTGCGGTTACCCGCCCCGCGACCTTCTCTTCAAGAGCCGATTTGTTCGGGATTGCGAAGCGACCCTACATGATATCGCCGAATCAATTGGAACCGTCCCGGCTGTGATCGGTTTTGTCGAGCGACGCGCCGAGAGCGATCGCGGTCGCCCCTTCTACAATTCGGCCGCTTGGTGCGAGGGGGGCAAGGTCGTCAAGGTGGGACGCAAATCCCTCCTCCCGACCTATGATGTCTTCGACGAGGAGCGCTACTTCGAACCCGCGGAAGCACCAACGATCCACCTGTGGAACGGGCTTCGAATCGGGCTGACCATCTGTGAAGACATCTGGACCGCCCCCCATGTGGAAACCAGCCGTCGCTATTGCATAGACCCCGTCGCCTTCCTCTCGGACAAGCAGCTCGACCTGCTGCTCAACCTTTCCGCCAGTCCTTGGCATGAAGGGAAGAACGAAGCCAGAGAACCCTTGGTGCAGGATGCGGCAGATCGCTGCCATTGCCCGACCATTTATTGTAACTCGGTCGGTGGAAACGATGAGCTTATTTTTGACGGCGGCAGCCTGGTCGCCCACCCCGACCGCGGCCTGATCGCCGGCATGGCAGCCTTCCGGGCGGAAAACCGCGTCGTCGATCTGGAGGGCACGCCACTCGTCTCCCCCCATTTCAACCTGAAGGGCAATGCGGCCACCCACGATGCGCTGGCCCTAGGCCTGCGCGACTACGCGCACAAAAGCGGCTTCGGCAAGGCTCTGGTCGCACTGAGTGGCGGGATCGATTCTGCAGTCGTCTGCGCCCTCGCGGTGGAAGCATTTGGCAAGGAAAACGTCATCGGCGTGGGCCTGCCTTCCGCCATCTCCAGCCAGCACAGCCGGGATGATGCCGCCGCTTTGGCGAAAAACATGGAAATCGAGTACCATGAAGTCGCCATCGCCGATGCGGTCCATGCCGCGGAAACAGCCCTGCAGCCCATGTTCGCAGGACACAAGGCCGATGTCACCGAGGAAAACATCCAGGCCCGCACACGTGGTTTGCTCATGATGGCGATGTCGAACAAGTTCGGCGCCCTCCTGCTCACCACCGGGAACAAGAGCGAGATCGCGGTCGGCTATTGCACGCTTTACGGCGACATGTGCGGCGGTTTGGCCGTCATCTCCGACCTGCCGAAGATGAAGGTGTATGCCCTCGCACGGTATATCAACCGCGAGCGGGAACTCATCCCGGTCAATACCATCGAGAAGCCCCCTTCGGCGGAATTGCGCCCGGACCAGAAAGACGAAGACTCCCTGCCCGCCTACCCGGTACTCGATGGCATTCTTCGGCTTTACGTGGAAGACGGACTGTCTCGCGCGGAAATCATCGAAAAGGGCTACGACGCAGCGATCGTGAACGACATTGTGCGCAAGGTGGACCTCAATGAATACAAGCGCAAGCAAGCGGCTCCGGGCCTCAAGACGACACCGCTCGCCTTCGGGGTCGGCCGCCGTATCCCGATCGTCCAAAAGTATGTGAATTGAGAGTTGTTTGTTGGCGGTGGATACTTGAGATTAGCGGCCATGGCAGGCTCCCAAACCCACGACACCCACACACGGTCCGAAGCCCTCTTTGAGCGGGCAAAGCAACTGATTCCCGGCGGGGTCAATTCCCCCGTCAGGGCCTTCCGCTCGGTTGGCGGCACCCCATTCTTTACCCAACGGGCCGAAGGAGCTCGTCTCACCACCGCGGATGGTGCGGAACTGATCGATTTTGTCTGTACTTGGGGCCCCGCGATCCATGGGCACAACGACCCGGACATTCGCGAAGCCGTCGCCCAGGCACTGGAAGCCGGCACCAGCTTCGGAACCCCGAATCCCTACGAGGTGGAAATGGCCGAACTGATCGTGGACATCGTGCCTTCGGTGGAAAAGGTCCGGATGTGCAACAGCGGAACCGAAGCGACAATGTCCGCCATCCGCTTGGCCCGCGGCTATACCAAGCGCGACAAGATCATCAAATTTGCCGGTTGCTACCACGGTCATGTGGATTCCCTGCTAGTCAAGGCCGGCTCCGGGGCTCTGACCCTGGGCAATCCGGACAGTGCCGGCATCCCGGCCGCATTTGCCGCCGAAACCATTGTCCTCGACTACAACGACGCCGAAGCCGTACGTGATATCTTTCAGAAACACGGCCACGAAATTGCGGCCATCATCGTCGAACCCTACCCGGCCAATTGCGGCCTGATCCTGCCGGATCCCGGCTATCTGGAGCTGCTCCGGGAGCTCTGCACCGCAAATGGCAGCGTCTTGATTTTCGACGAAGTCATGACCGGATTCCGGCTCGCTCTGGGAGGCGTCCAGGAACGCGTTGGCATCACGCCCGACCTTACGGCCATGGGTAAGATCATCGGGGGCGGCCTCCCGGTGGGTGCTTTCGGCGGCAGGGCTGAAATAATGGACTGTCTGGCCCCACTGGGTCCAGTCTATCAGGCAGGTACCTTGAGTGGCAACCCGTTGGCCATGGCGGCAGGTATCGCCGCATTGAAGAAATTGCAGCAGGTCAACCCCTATCCCGCCTTTGAGGTGATGGGGGCCCGGATCCGTGACGCCCTGCTTGATGCAGCCCGGAGCAAAGGCATTGCCCTTCAAGTGCCGCAGGTCGGCTCCATGTTTTCACTCTTCTTCCGCGAGCAAGCGGTCCGGAACTATGGCGATGCCACCGCGGGATCAACCGAGAACTACAACAAGCTGTTCCACTACGCGCTCGACCACGGTGTTTACCTCGCCCCATCGGCCTACGAAACGGCCTTCCTCTGCTCGGCCCACCAAGGTCCCGATATCGACCAAGCTGCAGAGGTACTGGCATCCGGCATCCAAGCCCTTTAGCACAAAGACCCAATATCCCCATGCGCCCCACAAACATACAACTCATCGGCAATGAACTCTGCATCCTTTGGGATGATAACAGCGAAAGCTACTTTCACGCAGAGTTTCTTCGCAAACACTCCCCCAGCGCCCAAACCAAAGGCGAGAAGGACATCTTCGGCAACCAGTACGGCGGCCATGCCCCCAGGGAATTCCCCGGAGTCAAAATCCAGAATTGGGAAATCATGGGGAACTACGCAATCCGGCCCCAATTCAGCGATGGTCACAGCACCGGACTATACAGCTGGGAATATTTGAAGGAATTGGAAGCGCTTCAAAACGCCTGCTAGGGCTTATCCCGCTTCGATTTACCGATTCAGGAATTCGACAAAGCCGGCGGCTTGTTTCTTCAAGCGTTGCAGCAATTCCGGATCGGCAACTTTACCGGCATCGTCCAAGACCTTGTGGACCCCCATAATAAACACTCGGTTCGGATACAGGTAAGCATTCCGGTAGGCGAAGATTTGCTGCAGCTGCTCGACCGGACGCAAGGCTCCAAATTGCCCGGCAGCCACCCCGGTGAAGGCCACAGGACGCCGCTCAAAACTTTCAGGAAACGGCAGCATATCGATGAAATATTTCAGCACTCCCGGAAAGCCGCCGTTGTACTCAGGCACCAGGACATGCAAACCCTGGGCCTGCAACACAGCCTCTGCGAAGGGCTTGAACGCATCCGGCTTCTCGGCATAGGCCGATGGCTGGAAGATGGCAGGCGGCAAATCGATGAGATCCAGTACCCGTACCGGTACATCCAATTCACGATAGATGGACTCGAGCGTGTGTGCGATTTTCCGGCTATTTGCCTCCGGACGGTTGGTACCTACAAGTAGCGTGATCATAGCTACATCCATATCCCATTCGAATCAAAACGCGAATCTTGAAAGAAATTCGAACTTCGGTAAGGTATTTTCCATGCACCCCCGTAGTCTACGCCACCGCATGGAAAAAGCGGCCAAGCTGCTGGTGATCATCCAGAAACATACCCCCGAAGTGGACTGCCTCTTCGCTCCGGAAAAAGGAGAACAGGGGCATGTGGTTTGCGAGTTTTCCGGAAGCGGAATGAGCCGATCGAACATCCTTCAGCTGGGAAAGGATCTGGAGGCGCGCGGCTATCAATTTACCCGCAAAGCCAACCCATGGCTGGGGCAGTTGAGCTATACCGGCAAAGCGGACGAAAAGCCCACGATCATCCTCAGCCTCCCGGTCGTGAAAGACCGCGTGGCCATCAACGAGGACACGCCGGCAACACCGTATTCCTTCAAGGAAGCTTAAGCGCACGATCCGCACTGACAACCCCGCAATGGCGTGTGGGACACACGCCCCTACCAGACCCCCCAAAAAAAGGTAGCGGCGACTGTCCCCAGTCGCCACACGGTGTTGCCAGCCGGACAACGACAACCACAGCGCCAAAACGACGCATGGAGCAGGCCTCCCTAGTCCTTCAACTGATCGCGCCAATATGTAATACGTGCTTCGACCTGCTTTGGCCCGGGCATGCCCGGCTTTTCACGGGCCGCGAGGGCACGTTTCAGATCGAACACCACATTCCAGTCTTCGCCCAGTTTTTCATGAATTGGTGCCACTTGATCGTAAGGCAATTCGTTGAGCGGTGTATCCAGTTTTTCGGACAGCCCCACGAGCGCACCCACCACATGGTGTGCCTCACGGAAGGGCACCGCTTTCTCGACCAAGTAGTCGACCACATCGGTCGCGAGCAGGGCCGGATCCGCCACGGCGGCGGCGCAACGCTTCGTCTGGACTTCGACGCCGGGCAGACAGGCTGCCACCGAATCCAGCATGAGCAAAGCCTGGTCGAGCGAGTCAAAGACCGGCGGCTTGTCCTCCTGCAAATCGCGGTTGTAGGTCAACGGCAGTCCTTTGACCATGGTCAGCAACATCTGCAAGTTACCGGTCAAACGCGCGGACTTGCCACGAATGAGCTCAAAGGCGTCCGGGTTCTTCTTTTGCGGCATGAGACTGGATCCCGTGGTGAAGGCATCCGGCAGGCGCACAAAGCCGAATTCCGCACTGCTCCAGAGGATAAAGTCTTCGGAGAGGCGCGAGAGGTGCGCTCCAATCGTCGCACAGGCGGAGGCAAAGTCGATAAAGGTGTCGCGGTCGCTCACCGCATCCATGCTGTTCTGCGTCACACGCGGCTTGCCGGCGGCATCCACAAAGCCAAGTTTGAGGGCCACAAACTCACGGTCGATCGGAAGGGTCGTACCGGCAATCGCACCCGAGCCCAGGGGGCAAACGTTGGCCTGTTCCCGGACTGCCGCCACACGCGTGCGGTCGCGCTGGAACATCTCCACGTAGGCAAGCAGATGGTGCGCCATCGAGACCGGTTGCGCACGCTGCAGGTGCGTGTATCCGGGGATGATCGTCTCCTTTGTCTTATCCGCCAGGTCAACCAGAGAGGAGAGGACGGCGGCCAGTGAGGCATCGAGTTGGCCGCAGGCATACCTGAACCAAAGGCGCATATCCGTGGCCACCTGGTCATTGCGGCTGCGGGCGGTATGCAGTTTGGCGGCGGCCGGCACTCGCTGGGTCAATGCCTGCTCGATATTCATATGCACGTCTTCCAAGGCGGTATCCCAGGAAAACTCGCCGGCTTCCACTTCGGCCAGAATCGCATCCAGCCCGGCCACAATCGCATCGCGCTCCGCTTCGGTAATGATCCCGACATGGGCCAACATGGCTGCCTGAGCCTGACTACCCTGCACATCAAACGGCGCCAACCGTTGATCAAAAGAAACCGATTCGCCGATGCGCAGCATCAGTTCCGCCGGACCTTCCGAGAAGCGTCCACCCCAAGTAGCTTGTTTTTTGCCTTCAGACATGCCCGCACTTTTCGAAGGCAAGACCTGTTTTGCAACCTAATACCTCTACCCGTGGTCAAGCGATCCAATGACTTCAAAGCCAAGCAGCGTGAGGGGCGCTGCATAACATGCATTATTCTGCCCTCAGAACTCCTTCAGCAAGTCATCCACGGAATCCGTTGCAAGCAGACAACGACTCCCCACACAAAGCTGGAAGTCAGCCGTCAGTTCAACACTGGCATCCGGCAAGACAAAGCAACTACACCAATGCGCAGCGCTCAGTCCGGCACGCAAGGCTTCGAGATCAGCACCGGGCCTGAATTTGATAACCGCGATACCCGACTGATGTGCCGCAATCGCCTCCAATGCATGCGCAACCCCGCTGGCCACACGTTGGGCATACTCCGAATAGGCGGGCAGGCTTCGCTGAATGGCTTCGGCATAGTCCCCTTGCCCACTCACCGCATAGGCTTTGGCCAGGGCATGCAACATGGCCGAATTGCCGGATGGGGTCGCATTGTCGAACCATTCCTTGCGTCGGGCGACCGGCGCCTCGCAATCCTTGGCGGTAAAAAACCAGCCGATGGCATGCGGATCGTCGAAAAGCTGCAGGGCGCTGTCGAGGCAGCGCCGCGCCCGCTCGACATAGAGCGCCGAGGCCCCGGGCTCCAGCCATTCGATTTTGGAGGCGAGTGTCAGGAAAGCATCGGCCGCAAGGGCGTAGTCATGCAGGAAGCCATCCACTTTTGCGCCTCCCTCCTCGTAATAAACCGAGCACATGCGCACCCGCCCGTCCACCTGCTCGAATAACTGGTTCCATATAAAATCGGCAGTCTGCCGCGAACGGGACAGCCAAGCCGGATTTCCGAAGTAGAAACCGGCGTCGGCCAGCGCACGGACCAGCATGCAATTCCAAGCGGCATTAATCTTTGGGTCCCGTCCCGGAGCCACCCGGTTGGCCTCGCGATGCTCCCGGAGATTGCGACGGGCCTCCGTGAGCTTCTGACGCAGCATGAAATCATCCTCAACCAAGGCGGGATTGCTGGTGCCGTGCTCGAAATTGCCTTCCTTGCTGATGTTGTAGGCAGCCCGAACCTCCCGCGCAGTCGAGGGTCCCAGTACCGCGTCGACCTCCTCCGGAGTCCAGACGTAGTAGGCGCCCTCCCTGCCCTCGCTGTCGGCATCCAAGGCCGCATAAAAACCGCCGCAGGGTGACAACATTTCGCGATCCAGCCAAGCCACGGTCTCCGCCACAACGGCCTCGTAGAGCGACGTCTTCTGGTCGACCCAGGCCCGGGTATAGGCATCGATCAACAGGGCGTTGTCATAGAGCATTTTCTCGAAGTGCGGAATCAGCCAATGCGCATCCACACTGTAACGGGCAAAGCCTCCACCGAATTGATCGTAGATGCCGCCATGTGCCATCGCCCGTAGTGTGGTATGGCAGACCTCGTCAATTCGCTTGGCCAGCTGTGGCGCGCGCTGGGCCAGTAAATCGGAATGCCGCATCAGCCTTAAAAAGTTCAGGGTCATGGCCGGTGGAAACTTAGGCGCACCACCGAAACCACCATAGGTATCATCGTGGTTCCCGCAGATCCCCTCGACCGACTGCAGCAAGCAACTGTCTTCCCAGTCGCCCTTCGCCGTGGCCTGCGCGCCCGCCATGATATTTTTTTGCACGGCCTCCGCATTGTCCACGAGCTCTCCTTTGGAGCGCTTGTAGAAATCCGCCACCCGCATCAGGACCTGCGGCCAGGGAATGAGTCCCTGCCCCCGGTCCTCCGGCGGGAAATAGGTACCACCGAAAAAAGGACGCCCGTCCGGCAGGCAGAACACATTCAAAGGCCAGCCCCCCTGCTGCTGGAACATCTGCACCGCCTCCATGTAGACCTGGTCCACATCGGGTCGTTCCTCCCGGTCGACCTTGATACAGATGAAGTGCTTGTTCATCAATCCGGCGATATAGTCATTCTCAAAAGATTCATGTGCCATGACATGGCACCAGTGGCAGGCCGAGTAACCGATCGAGACCAGTACCGGCTTATCTGCGGCACGCGCGGCGTCGAAGGCCGCCTGGCTCCAAGAATACCAGTGCACCGGATTGTCCGCATGCTGGCGAAGGTAGAGGCTGTTTTCGGCAGAGAGTCGATTTTCCATTGGTTGAATTAAAAGAGTAATAAGTCAGGCATGCCAGCTGGGGCAACCCCTCGCACAGCAAACCGCTTCGTCCAGAATGTCGACTCAGATATCCCGCTTCAACTTGGAGGAGGGATTGAGCCGAAGTATGCCGAGCTTGATACGAGATCGGCAGCATACGTCCAGTTTCTGCTCAATACCAATCACAGCGCGCTTTTGTTTTGCAGCTAAACGGATAAATCCCACATGATTCAGGTTTGTCCGAAAGATATGCCTGCCATCCGTATACTGCCCGACGTCGTCGCGAACCAGATAGCCGCTGGTGAAGTCATCGAACGCCCGGTGGCCGTGGTCAAAGAGCTGGTTGAAAACAGTATCGATGCCGGCGCGACACGTATCGAGATCGAGTTTCGAAACGGGGGAAAATCCTTCATCCGGATCAGCGACAACGGCAAGGGGATGCCGCCCGACGAAGCCCTTCTGTCCCTGGAACGCCATGCGACCAGTAAGATCCGCGAAGCCGCCGACCTGAATGAAATCCTGAGTTTCGGCTTCCGTGGCGAAGCCCTGCCTTCCATCGCTTCGGTTTCCAAATTCACCCTGCGTACACGCGCCGAAGGCTGGGACCATGGTACCGAAATTTTCATCAACGGCGGCAAACTCATCCACAAGAAGGAATGCGGCATGCCGGTCGGTACGGTGATCGAAGTGGCCAACCTCTTTAACTCGGTCCCGGCCCGGCGCAAATTCCTCAAGACCGACCCCACGGAAACCGCTCATATCACTTACACCACGCGTTTGTTTGCCGTCGCCCATCCGGAAATCGCGTTTCATGTGGTGGATAGCGGGCGGACGGTTTTCCAGTCCCCCTCCTGCAGCGACCTGCGGGACCGGATCGGCGAGATCTGGGGCCGCAGTTTGGCGGACGACCTGATTCCGGTCGAAGCCGAGGATAGCTCATTGGGTTTCCGCCTGAGCGGGCTCACTGCGAAACCGGGCGTGGGACGCTCGACCCGCCGCGAACTCATCACCATGATCAACCGGCGTCCCGTCGACAGCCGGACGCTCGGATTTGCCGTACTGGACGCCTATCTCGGTCGAATACAGAAGGGCCGCTACCCGCCCGCATTTCTTTTTTTCCATCTCTCGCCACGGGAGGTCGATGTCAACGTGCATCCGGCCAAGCGAGAGGTCCGCTTTCGCAATGATGCCGTCGTACGTCGTTTCGTACTGGGCGCGGTTTCAGACACACTCAGTGATGCCGCCAAGCCTGCGTCTACCGAAAAGGCCAGCGTGCCCGAAGTGACTCCAGTCAAGCCGCAAGACGAAACCGTCGAACCGACCCCCATTAAGCCTGCCACCACCCCGACGCCGGTACCCCGCGTGGTCCCCGCCCCTCAGCGTAGTTCCAAAACGAAGGTCCCGGTTGCCCGGGTGCTGCCTGTAGCGCCCCAGCCACCAAAGGAGACAGCACTCCCCGAGACAGAGGCCGAGCCAGCGAGTGCCAAAGCGCCGGAGTGGAAACTGCTCTGCCTCCTGAAGCAGCGCTACGGTCTCTTTGAAACCCCGCGCGGCTTGGTTATGCTGCACCTGCGCCATGCCGACCAGCGGGTGCGTTTCGAACAGATACTGGCAACCTTCGATCAAGAAGAAGCAGCCCGCCAGCAACTCTTGATCCCCATCCCGATAGAGTTCGAGCCACTCGCATCCGAAGCCCTGAAAACGGAACTGGAAACACTGAACAGCCACGGCTTCGAAATCGAAGAGTTTGGCCGTCATTTCTACCGGATTCTCAGCGTACCGGACTGGATGGCTCCGGAACAGGTGGAAGCCTTTGTACGGGATCTCGTGGACCGTTTTCGTCAACGCGGCGGCTCCCGTAAAGATCCTAAACTCACTTGGGAACTGGTGGCCCGTCTCGCAATGGAACAGAGCTATCAGCGCAACGACAACATGAGCCACGCAGCAGCACAGAAGCTCGCGGAAACACTCCTCTGCTGCGAAACGCCGCACACCTCCCCCAGCGGCAAACCGACCTTCAGTGAAATCAGCTGGAGCGAATGGGAGCGTCGCTTCGGAAACTAGCACCATGTCGACCCAATTGATCAACTTCAACGAATGGCGATCGCGCCTTGACCGTTCTGCCGAGCAGGTCATCGACAACTTCTTCGGCAAACTGGAATTGACGACCCATGAAACGAGCAAAGCGCTCTTTGCCTCCCTACCGGAAAAACGTGTCCTGATCGAGGAAGTGCTCTACTCACTGTCCCTGGAGGAAGCCCCTCTGCGCGGCGTTCCCTACATGCTGCAGGACATGTTCGACGTCCACGATCTGGCCACCCGTTGTGGCGCCGGGTTCCAAGACCCCTTCGAGGCACCGCTGGACGAGTCTTGCCTGCTGTACCAGAAGCTGAAGGCCGATGGGGCCTGTTTCTTCGCCAAAACCGTGCCTGCGGAATTCGGCGTCGACCAGCAAGGGCGCAACCGCAGCTTCGGCAATTGCCCGCATCGAAGCGGGAACCACAAAATCGGAGGTGGGGGCGCCGGCGCCTCCATTCGCGCCGTGAGTGACGGATGGGTCCCCTTGGCCTTTGGACTCGACACCTGCGGGGGCATGCGCATCCCGACCGCCTTCCACGGCTTGTTCAACTACCGGATGATCACCAACAACTATGCGCGTGACGGAGTCTTCCCCATCGTGCCATCGATCGAATCCGTGGGATGGACCACCAACAATCTGGAGGACTTGGCCACGGTCTTTACCGCCTTTAACGGTCATCCCAATGGTGGCGATAAGCCACTACGGGGGCTGATTCACACAGCTTCGAGCGAATCGATGGACAGTCGGATCAAGATCGGGCTCCATCAGGTCGTGCGCCCTCTGGATATCGACGAAGATCCTTGGATGGAACGCGAGTTGACGCTGCTTTTGAATGAAGCCGCAAACACTCTGGCCACTCTACAGGCACGAGAACTCTACTCCGTACACCGCTATTGGCTGGAGGAATATCGTGACCGCTATGACAGCGACTTGCTGCGTATCATTGAAACCGGCAAGGAATGCAGCCCGCAGGAAGCGGAAGCCTGTGATGTTGCCAGAGGCCGCATCCGCGCCCGCTTCATCGAGATCTTCCAACAGTACGACTTCATAGTGCTTCCGGTCTGTCCGCTGGCCTCACCTCAACGAAAAAACTGGTCGCCCCAGATCGAGCGGGAAACCCTTCGTCTTATGGCACCCGCCAGTGTGGCCATGCTTCCGGTATTGACCCTGCCCTTCCACTGCGGCGTTGAGGAATTTGGTGCGGCCCAGGTCCTGATTAGCCCTAAACATGTGCACAATACGCTTCGCATTATTGATGCCTTGAGCGATAGCTTTCACGGCTACAACAGCGCCGAGTTGTAAGCCTGGCCGGTTAGGTACCGAACAGGCGATCCCCATAATCCCCCAAACCCGGCAGGATGTACTTGCGCTCGTTCAACTCACGGTCGATCACCCCAGTGATAATCGGGACTTCGGGATGCGCCTGCTGCAGGCAGTCAATCCCTTCGGGCGCGGCAATCACGCAGATCATCGTCAACTTGAGGGCGCCTTGCTCCTTCAACATTGAAATGGTCTGCACCGCCGAACCACCGGTGGCCAGCATCGGATCCATCACGAAAACGTGATGCGGGTCCGGCAAAACCGGCAACTTGTTGTAGTAGCTGCTCGCCACAGCAGTCTCTTCGTCACGTTCCAGTCCGACATAGCCTACGCTGACATTGGGCAACATTTCCATCGCAGGTTCCAGCATGCCCAGCCCGGCCCGGAGAATGGGGACCAAGATAATCGGTGCCTCAATGCGAGCGCCGGTTGTGGTCTCCAGAGGAGTCTTGACCTGAACCTCGGTCAACCCCGCCTGCTCCGCGGCTTTGGCCACCAGTAACTGTGTGATGATGCGACTCGACTTGCGGAAAGCGACTCCCTGCGTCGCCGTGTCACGCAAGATCGTGATATTGTGCTGTAGCAAGGGATGGTCCTGTAGACAGGTAAGCATATGGCTTATTCGGATGATATGAGTTGTATGGATGCCGACAAGAGATCGGCAAAAGTGGATTTCACACGGTTGGCGGTATCCCCGACCTCTTCGTGGCTTAAGGGTGTCTCGGATAGCCCTGCCGCGGCATTGGTGATACAGGAGATCCCAATCACCCGCATGCCCTGCTGTCGCGCAACAATCGCCTCCGGCACGGTCGACATGCCCACGGCATCGGCTCCAATGCCGTGGAAAAATCGGATCTCAGCGGGGGTCTCATAACTGGGGCCCGTGGTGGCCAGATACACACCTTCATGCAATGGAATCGAGTGTGACTCTGCCCAACGCTTGATCCGTTTCCGCAGGGACGCATCATATACCTCGGACATGTCGGGGAAACGCGTCTCCCCGGGCGCCACCGGTCCGATCAAGGGGTTTGTCCCGAGAAAATTGATATGGTCGGAAAGTAGCATGAAGTCCCCGGGCCGGTACTCCGGGTTAATGCCCCCCGCCGCGTTCGTGAGGAAGAGGTGCTTGACCCCGGCTTGCGCCATCAGGCGAACCGGCAGGGTCAGTTCGCGCATCGGGTAGCCCTCATAGAAGTGAAAGCGCCCCTGCATGCAAAGCACCCGGTACCCCTCAAGCGTACCATAGACAAACTGCCCGGCATGCCCTTCCACAGTGGACACGGGAAAGCCGGGGATCGATTCATAGCGAACTGAACCGGCACGCTCCAGACGTTCGTCAGCGAAAAAGCCAAGCCCAGAGCCCAGGACGAGGCCGATCTGAGGCTCATATTCGAGTATTTCTTGGGGTAATGACATGGTTTGGGGATCTTGTTAGAGGCTGTCGATAATCAGTGCCGGAGCTTCCACCGGTTCCGTCGAAATTGCAAATGCACCTTCCAATCGCTGCAAGGCCTCTTCATAGCGTGCCGTATCATTATAATAGATACAGCATAGGCATTCGTCCCGGGAAACCGAATCGCCCGGTTTCTTCTTCAATACGATTCCTGCGGAAGGATCAATCGTATCGTCCGAGGCCTGACGGCCAGCCCCCAGCAAACAGACCGCCTCGCCGACCAGTCGTGCGTCCACTCCGGCCACGTATCCGTCTGACTCGGAACGGTATTCCGCAAGCTCAGCGGCACGAGGTAAACGGCTGTAGTCGTCGATCACCAACGCATCTCCTCCCTGGGCTTCAACCATCCCTCGAAAGAACTCAAGCGCCGAACCCGAGTCGAGTGCATCCGCCATTAGCTCTCGGGCCTGTCCCTCTTCCGACACGATACCACCTAGCTCCAGCATGCGCGCGGTCAGAGCATAGGTGATCTCCATCAAGTCTGCCGGCCCGCGTCCTTTCAGGCATTCGATCGCTTCAATCACTTCAAGCGCATTACCAACCGCAAAGCCTAGCGGCGCATCCATGCGGGAAATAAGAGCCGAAGCCCGCCGTCCCATCGCTTCGCAGATTCGTACCAGCGAACCGGCTAGCTCCCGTGCATCCGCCTCAGTCTTCATGAAAGCTCCACGCCCGCATTTCACGTCCAGAACAAGCGCATCAATCCCCTCGGCCATCTTCTTGCTCAGGATACTGGAACAGATCAGGGGAATGCTCTCCACCGTGGCAGTGACGTCACGCAGGCCGTAGAGAATGCGGTCTGCCGGCACCATCTCAGAAGACTGACCGATCATGGCCGTGTGAAGCGTTTGTAGCTGTGCCCGGAATTCAGCTTCACTCAGGTAGACATTGAAGCCGTCAATCGACTCCAGCTTGTCGAGCGTGCCGCCGGTATGCCCCAACCCACGCCCGCTCATCATCGGCACACAAAGTCCACAGGCTGCAGCCAGTGGCGCAAGGATGAGCGAGACCTTGTCACCCACCCCGCCGGTAGAATGCTTATCCACCTTGGGACGGTCGATCTCATGCAGCTGCAGCACCCGGCCGGAACGCATCATCGACTCGGTCAAACAAGCCGTCTCCTCCGCATCCATGCCATTCAGTAGGATCGCCATAAGCAGAGCCGCCGCTTGATAGTCCTTGAAGGACCCGTCCACCACTCCCTGGACAAAGGCCTCGATCTGCGCCCGCTTCAGGGCCTGGCCATCTCGCTTCAGGGCAATGATCTCTTGAGGCAGAACCATAGATATCAGCCAACGATGGGAAGCCGGGCACGGACTGCAACCAAAGATATGCTTGGAATCATCTCAAGCATCCTTATTTGTTGCTCAGTTTTAACGGCCTCAACCACCATGACACATTCCGAATTCGCCCGTTATCTGGATGCCACCAACCTCAAACTGGATGCCAGCGACTCTGAGATCTGCTCGCTTTGTGATGAAGCTGCAGAAGCCGGATACGCATCTGTCTGCGTGTACCCCACTAGCGTCTCCATCTGCTCGTCCATTCTCTACCCGACGCCCGTGAATGTCTGCACCGTGATCGGGTTTCCTCACGGCCGCTCTTCGTTCGAAGCGAAACGTGAAGAAATCGTCCGGGCCAGTGACCACGGGGCCAACGAAGTCGACATTGTCATGAATTACGCGGCCCTGCGTGCCGGGGAAAAGAGCCTGGTCACGGAAGAAATTGCCAAGCTGACGGAAACCGCCCGTTCCCTGAAGCTCCTGACCAAGATCATCGTGGAAACCTGCTACCTGAACGAAGCCCAGAAGGAACAGGCTCTGAATGCCTGTGAACTGGGCGCAGCTGATTTCATCAAGACCTCAACCGGTTTCGGCGCGGGCGGGGCGACCGTGGATGATATCCGCCTGTTCAGAGACAAGCGTACCGGCCCAATCAAGATCAAGGCCAGTGGCGGAATCCGCACACTTGAGGATGCCCTGGCCATGATTGATGCCGGGGCTGAGCGTCTCGGAGTATCCGCCGCCTCAAGCCTCATGGCCGCCATGCAGGGCATGGAAGTCGCCCCCGCCGATTCCAGCTATTAGGCCGGGGGAGCCCCTTCCCGATGAAACGGATCAACGGAAGCCGAACAGCTTTTGCAGGGTTTTGATCGTGCCTTTGCTGAGTTGCGGGTCGCCGCCACCGCGAAGATCCACAACCCTGCGACAGCTTTGCTGTTCCAGCATGTCCTTGTTGTAGGCAAGCAGCCGAACATCCCCGGCGCGTCCATCCAGCGACTCACTGGCAAAGCGCGGCGTCCACTCTTTCGGGACACCATACTGGGTGAATGCAATGTCCCAGGCCACCAGCTGCTGCCCGGCATAGTCCCGGCTCAGCAAGTCCGGATAAATGCGGACAAAATCAGGAACCGCTGAGGCATAAACCCGTATGCGTGCAGCCGCCGGCTGTTGCTTCAGATATTCCGCAAAATTCCGGACTTTTCCCAGCCGGACCAGCTGGTAAAAATCAAGGGGGTCCACCCCGACGAGATTCATACCATTCCAGTAGCCGAAGTAATTCAGACTGCCGAACTTCTGGCGATCGTACCACTGCTGGAAATGGTCTGTCAGGCGCAGGCCGAGTTCGAGATGAACATGCGCCCGGTTTTTGGGGATCGAATAGCTCGCGGAACGTCCCATCACCCCCAGAACCGTCCCGGCATCGACCCGTGCTCCTGCGTCAATCCCCGAAGCCACTGAAGCCAGGTGCGCATACAGGGAATGGAAGGCCGGTCGCTCCCCGTCATGTACAATCACGATGTAGCGCCCATAACTGCTGCGCCCGGCCACCTTGTTGACGTAGGCAATACGTCCGGGAAGAATGGCATAGACGGCATCCGTGGGTTCGCCACGGGAGTCACGTTTCAATGGCTTCAGGTCGATCCCTTCATGAAACCGGGCGCCGTCGTTACGGACACAACCGAATAGACCGGACTCCGGACGTCCGGAAACCGTGGGCTGCACATATGTATCGATCGGTAGCCCCTGCTGGAAGGCAGGGTTCGGGGTCGGCCATGTGAGCCCGGCAGCGTTCAGCATGCCGCAAGAGATGGCCAACAAGAGGGAGCTGGTCAGGAATGAACGCACGATGCGTGTCGGTTAGGGTTTGTTTTGCTGCAAGTAGACGATACTGTCACGAAGATCCATCACCAGTTCGCCAAGTTCATCTTCCGGGACTTCCACGAAGGTGTAGAAGTTTCCGTCTTGAATGGCTCCATCAATGCGCCGGGCACCGATCGCATTCCCATTGACGGTGAGGACAATACGTCCGCCCATGTTGGTGACCGTGCCGCGATAGAGCTCTCGGGCACCGGTTTCCGAAGTCTGGATCAACAGGGCCATTCCCAGTTCGACCTTGACCAGTTCGACATTGAAGATCTGGAACTCGTTGACCAGAGGGTCTTTCTGGAGCTGTATCGAGCTGCCGCTCACTGGAAGGCGGACTTGGTCTCCAGTCAGGGCGCCGTATTGCACGCCACGAGTTTCGACCATCAGACGTGGAACCTTGAGGTTATCCGGTGCTTGCCGGCTCTCCCGGCACCCGGGAATGAGAAGCAGGCTGCTGGCAAGGACCAGGAAGCTGGTAAAATAATTTTTGGGGCTCATATGCAATGGTTTAGAGGATGATTTCACCGATCGTATCTTGGATACGTAGCATGAGTGCCGGTGAAATTTCGACAATGGGAACGGAAAGTACCCGCTTGCTTTTCACATGGAGATAATCCTGGGCACCGGCGGTCTGCCTTGCCCCTTGGGCGCGAAGGACACGCTTCCGCTCCAGCATCAGGGCGAGCAGGTGCTTGAGCGCATCGGACTCCTCCTTCGCCTCGGGATCCTCCACCTCGAACAGGGAGAAAAAGAAATCCTCGGCGGAGGCCATCGTCTCCCGGGTCTGCTGGGCTTCGTCGCCGGGGTCCTTCACGATGCGCGTCCAACGCCCCAGGACTTCGCCTTCCGCCTGGAAGCCATCGACCTCCGTCTCGAGCAGGTCCGCACGGCCCAGTTCAGGCGAATCCGCCTGCTTGAAAATCAGACAGACAATACGGTCCCCCGGCGTGAATGCCTGCTCGGTCAACGCCGACTTGCGTGCAAAACTTTTGATAGCCCAGTCCATAATTCCCGCGCATGCTTCAACAGTCGGAAGAAATCGACAAGCCTGTAGTGATTTAAACTTGCAGCAATACCGACAGGCTCAAGCCTCCCACTACTCGAAACTACCCGCTGAAACTTAAAGTACTGAATGAGTCGAACAATCGCAATTGGTGACGTACATGGTTGTGCCCAAGAATTTGAAGAACTACTGGAAGCACTTGAACTGCAACCGGATGACCGCGTCATTCAAGTGGGCGACCTGGTCAACCGCGGCCCCGACAGCGCCGGTGTCATCGAGCTCGCCCGCATGTACCAGGTTGAGTCCATTCTGGGGAACCACGAACTACGCCTGCTCACTGCACGCAGGAAAAATCGGCCGAAAATCCTCAAGGACTACGATCAGGAAACCATCCGCCAACTCAGCAAATCGGACTGGGAATACCTCGAACTGCTCCCGAAGCTGAAATATTGCAGCCTGCTTCAAACCGTCTTTGTACACGGTGGCTTCCTGCCCAGCCAACCCTGGGCAAGCCAACCGGTGGAGATCACCACCAGGATCCAGGTCATCGACAAGAACGGGAAAGCCGCCAAACGCTCGGATGCACCCGATGCACCGCCCTGGGCAGACAGCTGGAAAGGCCCGCCCTTCGTCGTCTATGGCCATACGCCGCGGCCGAATGTTCTGGAGCACAGGGATTCCATCGGCATCGACACAGGCTGCGTCTACGGTGGCCACCTGACCGCCTATATTGTGAATGACAAATCACTGGTACAAGTCCGTGCCCGGAAGACCTATGCCCACAGCAAACGCCTTCCCGACCCGGTGTAAGTAGAAGGGGAGTCCTGCTTTTAAGGCGCTAATAGAAGTCTTCACCGTGGAATCGGGGTTGAAGACCGGAGCCGGACTTGGCAAGTTCCCCGCCGTGTCCGATCCAATCAACCATTTAGGCCTGCTTGTTATCGACTTGCAGGATGTTTTCCTGAAAGCCATGCCCGAGCGCGAGCGCATCGTCAGGCGTGCCAGTTTTGCCATCGAGGCCGCTCAACTGCTGGGTTGCAGTGTGGCGGCCACCGAACAATTGCCCGAAAAGCTCGGCCCGACTTCGGAAGCGATCACCACACTCTGGCCCAGCCATACGCCGGTCTTCGGTAAAAGCGCATTCTCTGCGCTCGAAGCGGAAGGCATTGACCGCTGGATCGAAAGCAATCAAATCGACCACCTGCTACTCCTCGGCATCGAAACCCCGATCTGTGTGTACCAAACTGCGGTACAGGCCTTGGGCGAAGAAATCGGGGTCACCCTGCTCTCCGACGGGATCGGCGAACGCCGTCTGGAAGACCGCGCCCCCGTACTGCAGCAGCTACTCGCCATGGAAGCACATGTCCTGCCCTCCGAGACAGTCTTCTACAGTCTGCTCGGTAGCGCCGGACACCCCAAGTTCAAGGACTATACCCAACTGGTGAAGCGCTACAACGGTTAGACCGGCTCGCCGCTGCCATACGGTTGGCTCAGGGCATTCTTCACACCAAAAGAAAACCGCCACCCTTACGGAAAGAGTGGCGGCCAGCCCGTACGGCAACGGGTGAAAGCGATTCCCCTTAGGCGGGGATTTCGTCGAACTCGGACATCGAGGTCACGTTCAGTGACTTGTCGGTGCGCTTGGCAAAACCTGCCAGCACCTTGCCCGGACCGCACTCGTAGAAATCAGCGAGGCTGTTTTCAGAAGCCGCGTTGCGCAGGCAATCCTCAAAGCGAACCGAGGAGACGACCTGCTTGACCAGGCAATCCTTGATCTCATCGGGGGCGGAGACGCGGCCGCCGGTCACGTTCGTGTAAACCGCAATTTCCGGAGTCTTGAAATCGAAGTCCTTGATGTACTCGGCAAAAGCATCACGGGCGGAGACCATCAGGCGGCTGTGGTATGCGCCAGCCACGTTCAAAGGCTTGACCAGCTTGAATCCGCGTTCCTTGGAGTTGGCCACGGCTTCGAGCACCTTCGTGTTCTCGCCGGAAATGACGATCTGTCCCGGGCAGTTCAGGTTGGCGATCTCGATATCGAAAGCTTCACAGAAGGCCTGCACATCCTCCGGCGTGCCTCCGATGACGGCAGCCATCCCGCCCTTGGTGGCGTCGCAGGCCAATTGCATCAGGCGCCCCCGTTCGGCAACGAGCTTGAGCCCGGTGGAAAAGTCATAGACGCCGGCAGCCGCCAGAGCGGTCAGCTCACCGAGGCTCAAGCCGCAGGCGGCGGTCAAGTCATCCAGCAGGCCACGCTCCTTGAGAATGCTGTAGATGGCGAAGCCTTGCACATACAGTGCCGGTTGACAGACCTTGGTCTCGGTCAAAGCCTCATCCGGCCCATCGAAGCAGATGCCCTTGAGATCCCAACCGAGGACCTCATTGGCCTCATCATAGAGCGCTTTGGCGATATCCGACGACTCGTAGAGCGAGCGTCCCATACCGACGGTTTGTGCACCTTGTCCGGAAAAAAGAAGTCCTTTAGCCATAATGTGTTCGGAGGTATTTCAGTGTAATAAGCGAGAAAGCCACGAGACAAGTTGTTCGCGGACAGGAATCAACCCGAAATCCTTGCGAAAGAAAATGTTAATCGAAACATGATTGCATCCTATTAATTCTATCACTTTCTGAGCAGGGATGGCCGATACACCGAAGCTGGACCGATGGGACCGGGAACATGCCTGGCACCCTTTTAGCCAGATGCAGGAATACTGCAGCTGGCCGCAGTTGCATGTCGAGCGCGGCCGGGGCTGCTGGCTCTGGGACACGGATGGCAATCGCTATCTGGACACGAATGCCTCGGTCTGGACCAACACCTTCGGACACAACGACCCCGACTTGAACGCAGCAGTGACGGCCCAGTTGGAAAAGGTCGCCCACAGCACCTACCTCGGTCTGAGCCATCCGGCCGCGGCCGAGTTCGGACGGAAGCTCTGCAATGAAGCCCCCGGCAACTTGAACCGGGTGTTTTTCTCCGACAACGGCTCCAACGCCATCGAGATTGCGCTGAAACTCTCCTACCAGTACTGGCAGCTACAGGGACAGCCCCAGCGCAAGCGGGTCATCGGCATGCAAGGCGGCTACCACGGAGACACCATCGGGACCATGGCCGCCGGACAGTCCGGGCGCTTCCACGAACGCTTCAGCGCCTGGTTTCTGGACAGTTGGCACTTTCCCGCACCGCATTGCCATGAGTTGAACGGCGAAGTTCGGGAAGCGGATGCCAACACCAGCCTGAGCGCACTGGAAGCCTATCTCACCACAGAGGCGCATAACGTCGCCTGTCTGGTCATCGAGCCCTTTGTCCAGGGTGCGGCCGGGATGCTCCAGCAACCTCCGGGCTTCCTCAAGGAAGTCGAGCGCCTCTGCCGCCGCTTCGGCATTCATCTCATCCTCGACGAGGTCTTTGTCGCCTTCGGTCGTCTCGGAAGCCTGTTCGCCTGTACACAGGAAAGCGTCGAACCCGACTTCCTCTGTCTGGCCAAAGGCATCAGCGCTGGCTATGTCCCGCTGGCCGCCACATTGATACAGGACAGTATTTACGAAGCATGCCTCGGCAAATGGACTGACGACCGGACATTCTTCCACGGGCACACTTTTACCGCCAATCCCATTGGCTGCGCCGTCGCACTGAAAAATCTGGAAAAGCTGAAAGACCTCGTCTCCTCCGGACAACTCGCCGAAACAATCGAATACTTCGGTCAAGCGCTCGCCCACAACTTCGACAAACATCCCTACGTTCGCACCATACGGCAACGTGGCCTCACTGCAGCGGTGGAGCTCTATGCCGGCGAAGGAAAAGAGACTTGGTCCATCGAAGCACGCATGGGCTGGCAAGTGTGTCTAGCGGCCCGTAAGCATGAGCTTATCCTTCGTCCTCTCGGCGACAGCCTCCTCATCGTTCCGCCTCTGGTCATCTCCGAGGAGGAAATCGACTTCATGTGCGACCGCATTCTCCGTACACTCGATGAAGTGCTGGGAGAACCGCCTCGAGCCATTCCATGTAAATTCTGCGGCAGCCCCACCCTGAATCAAGTCGCAGGTGAAGCGGTCTGCGACCCGTGCTATGTCGAACGCGGCGCCTGCTGCGCCGACTAGGCGTCTATAAACGCGGACTCGAACGAAATACCTCTAATTGCTTTGCCTTAGGCAGAAACTCAGCCGAAGCTTTTGTTAAGTGATATTTTTATTGCCTTAACATTTAACGCGACACATGACAGGTGCCATATGAGCACCACAGTCGAAGCCGCCCGCGCGCTCTACGAGCTGCCGCTGACCACCTTGATTTTCCGCGCCCAGCAGGCGCACCATGCGTTTCAGGACCCAGCAGGCGTGCAGCTCTCCATGCTGCAGTCGATCAAGACAGGGGCCTGCTCGGAAGACTGCAAATATTGCGCACAGTCCTCCCGCTACACCACTTTTGTGGACCGAGAACCGCTGATGGACCCGGCCGAAGTCCGGGTGGCGGCAATCAAGGCGAAGGCTTCCGGTGCTTCCCGTTTCTGCATGGGTGCTGCCTGGCGTGGTGTCTCCAGCGAACGCCAGTTCAGCTCCGTTCTGGAATCGGTGCGAATCGTGGATCAGCTCGGCTTGGAAGTCTGCTGCACCTTGGGGCTCCTGACCGAAGACCATGCCCAGCGCTTAAAAGAGGCGGGCATGACGGTCTACAATCACAATCTCGACACCTCCCGCGAGTACTACAGCGAAGTCATCACCACCCGTTCCTATGACGACCGCTTGGCAACCCTATCCAATGTCCGCAAGGCAGGTCTCGAAGTCTGCTCCGGTGGCATCATCGGGATGGGCGAATCCTGTGAGGACCGCTTGAAACTGCTGGTGGAGCTGGCGAATCTTTCCCCCCAACCGGAATCCGTTCCGATCAACGCATTGGTTGCGGTCGAAGGCACACCGATGTGCGACCAGAAACCGGTCGACTCGATCGAGTTCGTCCGTCTCATCGCCGTGGCCCGCATTCTCATGCCGCGCAGCACGGTCCGGCTGTCCGCAGGACGTAGTTCCATGAGCGGGGAAACACAGGCGCTTTGTTTCCTCGCCGGTGCCAACAGTATCTTCATTGGCAACAAGCTCCTGACCACCGCGAACCCGGAGGCTTCGGACGACGAGCGGATGCTCGCCCGTTTCGGGCTGCACCCGCTGGATCCGGATGTTGCCCGTGAGAAGCAGGGCCGTAAGCCGGTCCGCAAGGTAGAAATTCCGGCGGATGCCACTGCCGGCTAATTCCCCCCTGCGGCCATGAAAACCTATTTTGTCACCGCGAATGACACCGACGTGGGCAAGACTTACGTCATGGGCCTGCTGGCCCGACACTTTTCAGCACTCGGCCAAAAGGTGCAAATCGTCAAAGCCCTGGAGTGCGGAGCCTCCGGTGATGCCGAGCGCGCCCGACAAAGGGCCGGAGCTGGATCCCTGACAACGCATACCCTGATGCAATACCCGCAGCCGCTCGCGCCGCTCGCCTCGGGCAACGCCGTCGATGGTTTGTGCCGCTTGGAAACACTCGTTTCCCGGCTGGCCCAACTACCCCCCAGCGATGTGCGCTTGATCGAGGGCGCGGGCGGCCTAGCGGTACCGATCGACCCGGAGGGCCTCGACTGGAGAGACTTCATCGACAGCATCGAACCGGAGGGTACCATCGTGGTGATCGACCAGCGACTGGGGGCGATCAATCAGGGGCGGCTGTTGGAGGCCTATCTGGGAAAGCGGCCACATGCCTTTGTCCTGAATGAGCGACAGCCCGCCGACAAAGCCGTATCCGATTCGAACCTGGAGGCTTATCACTCCCTCAACATGGACATCCTAGCGACCGTACGCCCCAACGGCAGTGGTTTTGACCGCTTTAATCCCCCATTGCTCCCGGCCCAAACACCTGTCGCACAGAACATTGCCCCGGAACAGGAACTCAGTCATCGCCGGCAGAGGGGTACCTTACGCCGGCTCAGGGTCTCGGAAGAGGACCGCTCGATTCTAAACCTCGCCGACAATGACTATCTGGGACTGCGCCATCATCCGGATGTCATTGACGCTGCGGTGCAAGCCTGCAGGAAGTATGGGACCTCGGCCTCGGCCTCCCCGCTCGTGACCGGCTACACGGCCGCACACGCCAGTCTGGAATCCGCCGTCAGCGAGTGGTACGGCCAACGCCCCTGCCTGATCTGGAACAGCGGTTATGCCGCCAATCAGTCGGTTCTAAAATGCCTGGTCCAGAAAGACGACCTGATCCTAGCGGATCGCCTGATACACAATAGCTTGATTCATGGCATCCTGCAAAGCGGCGCGCGCCTGATCCGCTTCCCCCACAACAACTTGGACTGCCTGGAGTCCCTGCTCCACCATCATGCCGGCCGGAAGATTCATGTCGTCACGGAAAGCCTTTATTCGATGGACGGCGACTCCCCCGATCTACAACGAATCGCGCGGCTGAAGGCCAAATACGGCTTTAACTGGTATCTTGACGAAGCCCATGCCATCGGTTGGTTCGGCGAGAGCGGTAGTGGTCTAGCCGAAGCACACGGGGTCTCGTCCCGTGTGGATGTCTTGACCGGCACCTTGGGTAAGGCACTGGCCGCCTCCGGAGCCTACACCGTCTTTTCCGAAGACTGGATGCGGGATTACTGCATCAACATGGCCGGTGAATTTATTTATTCAACCTACCTCCCTCCGTCATCCGTCTGCGCAGCAGAGGCGGCGATCCGCATCGTTCGCGCGTCAGGCAGTTCACGACGTCAATGGCAGGCAAAGGCCTACCGCTGTCGCGAGCGCCTGCGCTTGCAGGGCTGGGAGGTATGGGGAACCGATGCGCCCATCCTGCCGGTCATTTGCGATGAGGTGGACCGGGTCACTGAACTCTCCGGCGAATTGCTTCAGGCGGGTATTCGCGTTGCCGCGATCCGGCCCCCGACAGTCCCGGCCGGTACCGCCCGTCTTCGGCTATCGCTGAAATCGACACTGGATACCCCCGACTACGACAAGATCCTTAGCTGCTTTGAAAGGAGCGTCCTCTCCCGTGCCTGAGCGCTACGCATGGATCAGCGGCTGGGGCATCCGTGCCGCGGATTTCGAGTCCGCCGTCATGTCACTCCGGCCGGATGCCCATCATCTCGTGTTGGAACCGACACAGTGGGCGGTGGACGACCTACTGGCCTTCCGTCCGGACCACATCGTCGGCTACTCCCTGGGCAGTCTCTTATTGCTACATGCAATCGATCGCCTGCCGGACACGGCCGACATTGTTTGTCTCGCACCAATCCTCGGTTTCTGCAGAGAATGTGGTCTGGGCGGCACAACCCCTCAAGCCAGCCTCGGCGCCCTACAACGTAAATTACTTCAATCCCCCCACAAAGCACTCAAACTCTTCTATCGTCTCAGCGGCTTGGATGAAAAACCGCAGGACTCCCTGCCCTATCGCTACGCTGACCTGAGTTGGGGCCTGCAGGCACTCAACCGCCTGCGAGCCGCACCTGAGGCGACTCAGCGAGTATTTGCAATTATTGGTGAACAGGACCCGCTCTTAAGGAGTCAAACACTGGAGGAGTACTTCGATCATACATTCACAGTATCAACCGGCCACGCTTACCCATCACTCATCGCCGCGTATTTAAATGACAGCCCTGTCTTCACTGCCTGAAAACCCAGACCGCCCGAAAGATCCGGCTTTCGACCGGAAAGCGGAAAGCTACGAGACCCACGCCTTTGTTCAAAAAGATGCGGCCAGCTGGCTGGCCGAGTGGCTCCCGGCCACCACCTGCCACGCAAGATGCCTGGAACTCGGCGCCGGGACCGGTCTCTTCTCCCGTCACCTGAAAGACCGCTTCACGAAGGTCGAAATCAGTGACCTCGCCGGCGAAATGATCGATCTGTGCAAACAACGAATGCCGGATTTCGACTACAGCCAGCGTGATGCCTGGAACGCCCAAGCGGATTCCGGTACTTGGGACTTTGTGGTTTCGTCCAGCTTGCTCCAATGGTCCCGCAATCCGGTAGACTGCCTTCAGCACTGGAAAGCCCTGCTGAAGCCCGGGGGACGGATTCTCAGCGGCTTTTTTGTCGACCCGACGCTGCCGGAAATGACGGCGATCCTCGACGGAAAGAATCCGATCGACTGGCGCAGCCCCGGACAATGGGAGCGCTATGCGAAAAAAGCGGGGTTGGATGTCCAACGTCTGGAATCGCAGACGCACCGTTATCACTACGAAAGCGCCCTGCACTTCTGGAAATCCCTGCACGGCACAGGCGCCACCGTATCCCAGCGCATGACCCCAAGCCAGATGATGCGCCTGCTGCGCGACTATGAAGCGAAGTACCGGAACGAATCCGGGGTCTATGCCACCTGGACCTTCTGCCGGATGGAACTCAGCCTCTGAGCGGCCCCCTCCCGGAAATGCCTGCAGCACTTGCCAAAGGCACATTCCAGCATAAGTGAGGGAAAGGAAGCTTTACCTGCGCAGGGGAATTGACTGTAGTCGGCCCCGTGCCCACTTGCCAGTACGACTGTTTATGGAAGCAATTGATTTAGATGAACATTGGAATGAAATCCGGCGTCGCGCCCACGCCATCGTCGCGCGTGAACCTGCCTTGCTGACGCTGCTCAACCAAACGGTTCTGGACCGTCAATCATTTGCCGAGTGCCTGACTTACCGGCTGACCCGAAAACTCGTCAATCACGCAGCATCGATCGATGTCCTGCACGAAACCTTCATGGAGGCCTTCATGCACGAACCCAAGATCCTGCAACAGGTCGCTTGCGACATGAATGCCGTCTACGAACGGGATCCGGCCTGCCCCGACGTACTCACCCCCCTGCTTTACTTCAAGGGCTTCCAGGCGATTGTCTGCTACCGTGTCGGCCATCACCTCTGGAACAGCGGACGTCATGAATTTGCGCTCTACCTGCAGAGCCTGATCTCGGAAACCTTTGCGGTCGACATTCACCCGGCCGCCCAGATTGGCTGTGGGATCCTGCTCGACCACGCCACCGGCTTCGTCGCCGGCGAGACTTCAGTCGTCGAGGATAATGTCTCCATCCTGCACGAGGTCACACTGGGGGGGACCGGAAAAGACCGCGGGGACCGCCACCCGAAAGTGCGTTCCGGTGTGCTGCTCGGTGCCGGAGCCAAGATCCTCGGTAACGTGGAAATCGGGGAAGGTGCCAAAGTCGGCGCCGGTAGCGTGGTCCTCAAGCCCGTGCCGCCCCATACCAGCGTCGCCGGGGTGCCCGCACAAATCATCGGCAAGACCAAGGACGTGTCGCCCGCATTGGGCATGTGCCACGACCTCGATGACTGAGGCGCTGCGCCGGCTTGCCTGAGCACGGAAGTTGCTCTTACTCTACCTGGGTCAACGAACGATCTAAGCAGTCAACAACCTACGACTTGATACCTCCCACACTAGCACTCGCCAGTTCCGGACAAGCACTGTGGTCACTTTGCTTCGCGGTCGGAGCCGGCTGTTTTCTCACGGTCCTCTCCCGCAAGCTGCACCTGCCCACGATCGTACTACTCCTCCTTGGCGGTTTCGCGCTCGGCCCTGAGGGCTTTGATCTCTTTCAACCGGACGCCTTGGGCGCTTACCTGCCGATGATCGTCTCACTCGCGGTGGGGCTCATCCTCTTCGAAGGCGGACTGACCCTCGATCTCAAGGACTTCACCCACACCTCGACCGTAATCAAGCGCTTGCTCTCCGTTGGGGTGCTCATCACTTGGCTGGGGGTTGCCGCCACCGTCTACCTGGTCTTCCAAACTTCGCCTTCCTTTTCACTACTGATGGGCAGTCTGGTCATCGTGACCGGACCCACCGTCATTGTCCCGCTGCTGCGCAGGATTCGCGTACAGCAAAAGTTGGGCAGCATACTGCATTGGGAAGGCGTGCTGATTGATTCGATCGGTGTCTTCGTCGCCATTCTCTGCTTCGAATGGGTGGTGGAAGGGGGCGGAACTGTCGCACTGCCCAATTTCCTCATCCGGATTGTCAGCGGTGCTGGGATCGGTGTCGCCGGGGGCTATACAATTTATTGGCTCATGTCCCGAGGCTTTGTTCCGGACAACATCGTCAATGCCTTCGCACTGGCCTGCGCCATGTTTATCTTTGGTGCCACCGAGCTGATCAAACCGGAAGCCGGCCTGCTCGCCGTGACCATCGCCGGCATTATTGTCGGGGTCAAGAAACCACGCCGCTTGCGCGAGATCAAAGCCTTCAAGGCCGAAATCGTCGACCTGCTCATCGGCATGCTCTTCCTCCTGCTCGTGGCAAGGCTCGAATTCAGCGAATTCACCCGGTTCTTCGAGATGGGCGGCGGCTGGGTCCTGCTCTCCGTCATCCTGCTGATCCGCCCCCTCAGCGTCACAGCTTCCTCCTGGGGCACGTCCCTGAACCTGCGGGAGCGCGCCCTGCTTAGCTGGGTTGCCCCCCGTGGGGTGGTCGCCGCCTCCATGGCCTCCCTCTTCGCCCTCACCCTCAACGGCAAGGAAGAGAGTCCAGGCGATGCCGCCCTGCTCGAATCCTTCGTGTATTCGGTCATCTGCGCGACCGTTCTCATCCAGGGGCTTTCCGCCGGCATCGTGGCGAAACTTCTCCGCCTGCAACGACCGGCCCCCAACGACTGGATCGTCATCGGGGCACATCACTTCGGGCGTGAACTGGCCCGGAAGCTGGCCAAGGAAGAGGTACAGTCGGTCATTCTACTCGACACCAATTCACGTAATATCGCACTCGCCCGCAAGGAAGGGCTGACCGCACTCAACCGGGACGGCATGGAAGCCGAAAAACTCTACGAGGAAGAACAGCAGCTATTCGGGGCCGGGTATGTGCTGGCCCTGACCGACAATATCGAGCTGAACGAGCTGCTCATGCAGCGATGGGCCGAACAACTGGATAATGAAAAGGTCTTTGGCTGGATCCCCTTGGACAGTCCGTCGACGGAAGACCAGTTGACCGGAGAGGCCGTCTTCGGCGACCTCTCGCGCCCCGCCGTCATCGGAAGCGAGCTCATGCAGGGCGAGAGCAGCTTTGAATCGGTCAGCTGGGAGGAAGGCAAAAGTCTCCCCTCCGGCGACTGGCACCCCCTGTTCATCCGACGGGGCAAGCAGTTGAAGGCAATCCCCCATGACTCAGCCCTCAAGGAAATGGTGCGAGAGGAGGACGAAGTCATCTGCCTGCGCCGGTCCGAAGGACACCTCCTTCGCGCGCTTCAGGGCGGCAGGTACCTGCAGCTACATTGCGAGACCCTAGAATGCCTCTACGAAAACCTGACAACAGCGGCAGCCGAACAATGTGACAACCTCTCCAAAGACGAAATGCTGGAAGCCCTGGGTGCCCAGGAAAAGATATTCCCCGCCTTTCTCGGCCACGGTATCGCCATCCCGCATGTCTACAGTGACCAAATCGACAGCCGCATGTGCTTTGCCGCACGGATGAAGCCCAGCCTCGTCCTCCCCGAACAGGACGAAGGCATCGATTTCGTCTTTTTCCTGGTCAGCCCCAGCGGCGACACCGAGGGCCACCTCACCACCTTGGCGGATATTGCCCGGGTGGCCCGTTCCGACCGGCTTCGACAGCAAATCAAGGATGCCCCGGACATGGGCGCGATTCTTGCCGCAATCAGTACCTGACCGGATCCGAACCCGCGGACTTCCATCGACAAAAAAAGCCGTTGATAAACAACGGCTTAATTAGAAAGGGATGGGGTGGTAGACGGGATTTGAACCCGCGACCCCTGGTACCACAAACCAGTGCTCTAACCAACTGAGCTACAACCACCATCTAGTGATATCAGACATGCTGTATCAAGAACGAAGCTCGGAATGCTTCAATTCAGAGACGACTTGTCAACAGCACTTTCAAAAAAATTAAATTTTCTCGACGCGGACGGTCACATCCAACTGTGCATCCACGTCTCCCCGGTAGGTGCCGGCCACCGGCCGCACATCCGAGTAGTCACGCCCCACCGCAACCTTGACATAGCGGTCACAGATCCGGCGGTGATGGGTCGGGTCATACCCCACCCAGCCGATATCAGGCAGATAGCACTCCACCCAGGCATGTGATTGCATATTGTCATCGGCCGTTCCCTCCACCGCCTTTTCAATGTGGAAATACCCGCTGACGTAGCGTGCCGGAATGCAGTGGCAACGGCAGAGCGCAATCATTACATGGGCAAAATCCTGACAGACCCCCCGTCTCGATTCAAAAACTTCGACGACCGGCGTTTCGACATTGGTGTACCCTGGTTCGTAGGTGAACGACTGATACACATAGCCCATGACCGCAAGGACCGCTTCTTGTACATCCTTCATGCCATCGGGGAGCACCTCCTTGCTGACATGGATGACCGCAGGAACCAGGGGCACACGTTCGCTGGCGGACACGAAATCGTAGAACTGTTCACTTCTGGCGAGTAAGGGCAACAGCGCTGAATCCGAAGCCCGGTCAAAGCACCGGGTATCGGCAAAGGTCTCCACCACAGACCGTGCCTCGATCCTCAACTCACGGTGCGGATCGGGGACTTCGATGTGATGCACCTGGTTCATGTAGAAGTCCAGACGACGCAGGATACTGTATTCCGTAGGGACCACATGGAGGGAGAACGACTGGCATTGCTGCCATTCGTCTGAAACCGGGCACAGGCGAACATCGTTCATGCTGTCACGAACTGAACTGGAATAGCTAAATGTCGTCGCGTGCGTAATCGAGAGTTTCATCAGATGCGGGGAACCACACAGGGCTCCGCTATGCTGTCCATACATCGCAGCCAGCCGGTCAAACAAGCCGAAAATTTCCGGCCTCGACTATTGTTGCTGCTGTTGCTGTTGCGCCGCGATTTCCGTCGCCAGGTCCAGGCGGGGGTGAAACATGTAGGTATCGTAGACCGCTTTCCCAATCTCAATGAACTTGTCCTGCAGGTTCTCCAGGTATTCGTGCAGCCCGAGACTGAAAGCCTCGTTGATACCACTGTAGATCATCTCGCTCTGAATACGCCCCGAGACACGCTCTGCGGAATTGGAAAACTCCGACAAGGGGCAACCCGAGATGCGGTGCAAGTTGCGGTCGAGTTCCCGTACACAAAACTTGATCGAACGAGGGAAATCGTCGTTAAAGATGAGAAAATCGGAGACCTTGAGCGGGTTGACACTACTCACATAGAGCCGGTGATAGGCTTCGAAGGCACTACAGGAGCGTAGAATCGCCCCCCATTGCACGGCGTCGACCGCCCCACCCACTTCATCCACGCTGGGTAACAGAATGTGGTACTTGATGTCCAGAATACGGCTGGTCTTGTCCGCGCGTTCCAGAAACTTGCCGACCTGCATGAAATGGAAGCCTTCCGCATGCGAGAAAGTCGCGTCCGTCAAGCCCAGGAAGAGGTGGCTGTAATCCTGTATCTGCTTGTAGAACTCGTAGGGTCCGCTCTCCCACACCAACTTGGCATTGTTGGATTTCAGGAAAAGATAGGCCTGGTTCAGGCACTGCCACATCTCCGTCGAGATCTGATCTCGAATCATCCGGGCATTTTCACGGGCCGCAAACATGCAGGAAATCACCGAACTGGGATTGTCGCGATTGAAGGTCAGGAAGTCCGTCACGCTCTGTGAGTCCGCCTGGTCGTACAGCTCGTAGAACTGTTTTTCCTCGCCGGCGGCACGGATCACCGGTTCCCAGTGCTCCTTTAGCTTGTCATCGTCCATTTCCTCGAAATCGAGCAACAACTGGAGATTCACATCAAGCAGACGGGCGATATTTTCGGCCCGCTCAATGTAACGGCTCATCCAATAAAGAGAATCGGCAACTCTAGATAGCATAAAAATCTTTGTTTTGGGGCTCAGCCAGACAATCAACCGTCAGAATACAGGACCCAAGTGTCCTTACTCCCCCCACCCTGAGAGGAATTCACGACCAGCGAGCCTTTGCGCAGCGCCACCCGTGTTAAACCACCGGGCACGATCGTGGTCTTTTCACCGGAGAGAATGTAGGGGCGAAGGTCGACGTGCCGGCCTTCGAAATCATCCGCACACCAGGTGGGATGCCGGGAAAGCATGATCGGCGGTTGGGCGATAAAATTCCGCGGATCCTCCTGGATCAGGCGCCGGAAAGTCGCCACCTCCTCCTTGGTCGCCTTGGGGCCGATCAACATGCCGTATCCGCCGGCTTCATTGGTCGACTTCACCACCAGATCCGCAAGGTTGTCCATGATGTACTTGTAGTCCTGCTCTTCCGAGGCGATGTAGGTATCGACCTGCCCGATCAAGGGCTCTTCGGAGAGGTAGAAACGGATCATGTCCGGAACGAAGGCATAGATCAGCTTGTCGTCGGAAATGCCGGTTCCGATCGCATTGGCGATGTTGACATTGCCGGCCCGCAGGGCGTTGACCAGTCCGGGCACGCCCAGCATGGAGTCAGGTCGAAACACACTGGGATCGAGAAAGTCGTCGTCGATCCGGCGATAAATCACATCCACCTGCTGAAGCCCTTGGGTCGTCCGCATGTACACCTTGAAGTCGCGCACGACCAGGTCGCTCCCTTCCACGATTTCAATCCCCATCTGCCGGGCGAGGAAGCAGTGCTCGAAATACGCGCTGTTAAAGTGGCCGGGGGTCAAAAGCACGCAAACCGGATTCTCCTTACCATGCGGAGCCACGAACTGGAGCGTCTTGAGAAGTTCCTCCGAATAGTTCTCCACCGGGCGCACCCCGGCGCGCGGGAAGAAGTTCGGGAAGGCCCGCTTCATGGCCTGGCGGTTCTCCAGCAGGTAGGACACGCCGGAGGGCGAACGCGCATTGTCTTCGAGGACCAGATAGTTGCCCTTGTCGTCGCGGATCAGGTCCGTTCCGCAAATATGAACATAAATATCATGGGGCACGGAGATCCCCATAAACTCACGGCGGAAGTGTTTGCCCGACAGGATGTAACTCGCGGGAATGATCCCCTCCTTGATAATCCGCTGCTCATTGTAGATATCCTTCAGGAACATGTTGAGCGCCTGGACACGCTGGGTCAGCCCACGTTCGAGCGCCACCCATTCCGTATTCGGGATGATTCGTGGCATCAAATCGAAGGGGAAAATCTTCTCCGTCCCCTCATCATCGCTATAGACGGTAAAAGTGATTCCCTGACGCAGGAAAGACAAGTCGACCGCTTGACGCTTCTGGTCGTATTGTTCGGGGTTCATGCCCTGCATGCGTTCTAGAATGGCCCGGTAGTGGAGGCGCACCGAACCATCCGGCTCGAACATTTCGTCAAAGAAATCATCCGTGGTGTATTTTTCGAAAAACATAAGCAGTTGATCAGCGTTCAGCAGAATGCTTGCCGAGTCGGAGGGTGGAATGAATATCTTGAAAAGACATGCTTACTGGAATGCATCCGCGACCAAAGCGGCCAGTTCACGAAGCGCCTGATTGTATCCGGAAACGATACTTTCCGGATCGTCCGGCTGCCAGACAATATTCTCAGAAAGATAGCCTCCCGACTTGGCCTCAACGCCTTCGGCACTCACCTGCCACTGCGCCGAAACCAGAATCCGGCCGTCCGCCGTCGCCACAAACTGCTGGAATTGCACACGCACCGAAACCAAGGTATTGCTCATCTTCGGCCAGGGGTAATAGCCACCTAGGCGACGGCCGCTTTGATCCGCCACCCACTCACCCAATGCACGGGACACCGTATCCGGCAGCATTTCGGCCCAGCGTGCATCATCCAGACTACTCGTCCGACCGTTTTTGTCCCTTATCACAAAGCGGTTACCGGTCGAATAAGCCGGCAAATCCGGACGTTCGATATAAATAGGCATGGCAAGGTCCTGCTCCGGCTCAAGCAGTTCCAGCGGCCCGAGAACATAGGTGCGCATTTTGTCAGGGCGTGGTTTCAAGCCGACACAGGCCCCCAGCCCGACAACCAGCATCAGACTGAATAGGAAACGATAGATCGCCTGTTTCATGGTTTACTTATAGCTTCGGGACGTCCGGTGAGCAAGGCATTCGGGTTGCGCTCCAGGTATTCCGCCAATTGGCGGATAGAACGTGAGGCGCGGCCAAGCTCCCGCAGGGAATTCTCGAGTTCATACCTCAGGTTCGAATCCGGCCCCATGGTCTTGGTGGTTGCCTCCAGCAGCTGATCCAGTTGAGCCAGCGTCTTGGTGAACTGATTCGTCCAGACCCGTACGGTCTCCGCCATCGGCCCTTCCTCCAGATCGTAGGTTTTGACCGTGGCGCGGATAGCCGCCACCGCAGTGCGGATCTCCTGCAGGGTTACAGTCAGCTCACCGGATTCGATAAAGCTGTTCAGATTCCCCGCCGCGGCTTTGACCGAATCGCTGATTCCCTTCGAGTCGACCCCCTCCAACACCACAGCCATGTTTTCGAGCACACGGTTCACATTTTGATTGAGGCGTGGCAGATCGATCGCGTTGACGGACGAAACAAGCTGTACCAAGTCGGTGGTCACTTGGTCGAGATAAGATGCCAGAGTCGGAATTTCCACCAACCCGTCGTTTTTCTTCAGATGCGGCTTGAGGCCCTGTGCCTTGTCCGGTTCGACTGTGAATTCGACAAAGAGCTGCCCCGTAATCACACTCTCCAAATTCAACTGTGCCACCAGCCCATGCCCCACGCAGTCGTCAAAGGAGGTGGGAGCGAAAATATCCTGAACCCCGCCCAGATTTTTCTCCAGACGTGAGTAATCCAGCGTGATGATCACGGGAATGGCCGTGGAATTGCGCTTTTGCCCCTCCGCACGAATCAGGATACGCTCCACCGAACCAACCGGAACCCCACGGAATTTGACTGGAGAACCGACCTGCAGCCCATTCACCGACTGGTCGAAAAAGAGTATGAATTGTGAGGTATTCCGGAAGATCGAAGCCGAACCGAAAAACAAGATCAGGCAAATCAACAGGGCACCTGAACATGCGACAAAGGCTCCGATCAGTTTTGGATTAGGATTTCGGTTCACGTTAAGGAAGCAAGGTGAAGACTTCGTTAGATAAAGACAAACGTTTAGGACATTTCTCCGGATTCGCCCCGCGAGAGGAAGCGACGCACTTTGGCGTCCACCCCGGGATCCTCCATCAAGGCCTTGGGAGCGCCGTCACAGAGAGCGGTTTTACTCGCCGCATCGAGGTAGAGCGCCGAGTCGGCAATGGCAAAGATACTGGCAAGTTCATGTGTCACCACCACAACAGTCGCACCCAACGCGTCCCGCAACTGTAGGATAAGGTCGTCGAGGCGTTTCGAACTGATGGGATCCAAGCCCGCCGACGGTTCGTCAAAGAACAGGATTTCCGGATCCAGTGCAATCGCCCGCGCCAGTCCGGCACGCTTGCGCATCCCCCCACTCAACTCCGAGGGATAACGGTCACCGCTCCCGTCCAAGCCGACCAGCGCCAATTTAAATGAGACAATCTCGCGGATTTCCGGAGCCTCCAAATCCGTGTATTGCTCCAGTGGCAAGGCGATATTCTCGGCCACCGTCATGGAACTCCACAGGGCTCCGCCCTGGAACAGTACACCGAAACGGCGCCGGATGCCGGCTTCGTCCACATTTGGATCAAACAAATCGCCATTGTAGTAGATGCGGCCCGCGCGAGCCAGCTCCAGCCCGACCAGATGCTTGAGCAAGGTGCTTTTGCCGCAACCACTCTCCCCCATGATCACCTTGACCTCGCCTTTCCGGACCGTGAAATTCAAATCCTGCATGACGGTATAATCCCCGTAGCCCATACGCAGGTCCTGTACCTTGATCATCTCCGGTTTGTGGCTCATTGCTAAATTCCAAGGATATGAAACATGACTGCGAAGATCGCATCAGCGACCACAATCCACGTGATTGAAGTGACCACCGCCGAGGTCGCGGCCAGACCGACCGCAGTCGCGTCACGCCCACAGTTCAGGCCACGATAACAGCCCGACAGGGCGATGATGGCCCCAAAGACCCCGCTTTTGAAGATCCCGCCCATCAAATCATTCAGGTCGACCGCCGCCTCGACCTGATAGAAATACTGGACGGCACTGACATCGGAAATCGACATGGCAACGACCATTCCGCCGAAGATGGAAACAAAATCCGCGCAAGCGCACAAAAGTGGCATCATCAGGACAAGGGCGACCACACGGGGCACCACGAGAAAACGCATCGGTGAAATCCCGAAGGTGACCAGGGCATCCACTTCCTCGTTGACCTGCATACTGCCGATCTGGGCCGCAAATGCCGCACCGGTCCGCCCCGCCATAATCACTCCGGCCATGACCGCCCCGAGTTCACGGGTCGTGGCCAAGCCGACCAAATCGGCGACATAAATATCGGCCGCGAATTTTTGCAGCTGAATCACACCGATAAAGGCAATAATCAAGCCGGTAAGAAAACTGAGCAGGGCGACAATCGGCAAGGCCTGCACACCGGTTTGTTGCAGGATAAAAAGAAAGTCCTTCAGCCGGGCCGTCCCGCGACCACGGAAAAAGGCTACCAGATCGAGCATCAGTTGCCCCATGAACTCGAGATAATCCTCCACCGCCCTCCAGGCAACGAGTGCTTGCAAACCCAGTTTTTCAAAGAAACCGGTCGGAGCTTCCGACTCGGCTTCCTGCTCCGGAGCGGACATTGCGAGTGCGAGCATGCGCCGCGCGCCCTCGGGGAGTCCGTCGAGTTCACATTCCAGTCCAAGCCTGGCAGCCTGCCCTCGAACCGTTTGTACCCAAACAAGCAGCGCCGTATCCCAGTCGTCGAGCCCGCTCGTGTCGAAGCGTACAGGGCCTACAGCCCCTCCGGCTCCAAATCCCTCGAGCGCCGCCGCGGCATCCGGCCGATCCACCCGCATCAGCCAAGTACCGATCAACACGAGAACGACGCCTTCCGGCCCTGCGCGTAGATCGAAGCCTGCCTGATGTACGTTATCTGGTTTCATTCTAAATGCATGGAAGCATACCTTCGCTTGCCAGAGGTCCAAATCCTGCTCATGGATCTTTGAGCTGTAAAAACTGTTTTTCAAAAAAAAGATGACTATGGGCACACAGATGCAAACCATTCTATTCGATTTAGACGGCACTTTAATCGACCATTTCAGCGCTATCCATCGCAGCGTTGCGCATGCCCAAAAGCAATTGGGTCTGCCGGAGAGTGACTATGCTACAGTTCGTGCCACCGTCGGCGGCTCCGTCCCGGTGACCTTGGGGCGCCTAATGGGGCCCGAACGGGTTGACGAGGCCTTGCCCCACTTCCGAGAGTTTTTCAATCGCATCATGCTGGAAGACGTCGCCGAATTGCCGGGTGTCAGCTGGCTCTTGCAGTCTCTCAAGGCCGAAGGCTACACCCTGGGAGTGCTGACCAACAAGTTCGGCGACCATTCCCGTGCCATCCTCGAGCACCTCGGCCTCGCCCCATGGCTCGATGCCATCGTCGGCACCGACGATGTCCCCTACCGCAAGCCCGATCCGGAATTCACCCGTCACATTCTGGACTTGCTTGGAGCCGACGACGACAGCAGTTGCCTCATCGGTGATTCCCCCTTCGACTTCGCAGCCGCCGATGTCATTCCGATTCCCGCTTATTTGGTGGCAACCGGCAGCCACAGCGTAGAGCAATTGCAGGCCGAAACCACCGCGGCCGGCATCTATGAAGACATGTATGACTTGGGCCGCCAGTTGTTCGGACTGGAACCTCAGAAGGTGGAAGCCTAGGTCGTCGGGATTTCATAACACCAGCTCGTGAAACTCACACGCCCCCACACCGTCCTCTGGGATATGGACGGCACCCTCATCGACCAAACCTCCGGTATCATCAACTGCTACCGCAAGGTGATTCGCAGCTTGGGACAGCCGGAGCCCGACGATCAAAGCATCCGCCGAAGCCTTGGAGGCCCGATGGCCGATACCATGGCTCTCTTTGTCGCCAAGAACCAGCTGGATGACGCCTGCCGGGCATTCCGCCATTATTTCCCCGAGGTCATGTATGAGGGGCTGGTCATTCTTCCCGGTGCACTGGAACTCATCGAGTATTTTCACGGCACTGGCACCCCCCAGGCCATCTTCACCAACAAACACGGGGACACCGCGCGACAGGTAAGCCATCACTGCGATTTTGACCGCTTTATCACCACCTGTATCGGAAACACCGATACGCCTTGGGCCAAACCGGACCCGCGCCTGACCCGTCATGTCCTTTCTCGCCTCAATGCCAGCACAAAAGGTGCCTGCCTGATCGGCGATTCACCGACGGATGTGGCAACCGCCACTGCCGCCGGCATCCCCTGCTATACAGTAGCCACCGGCGCCCACAGCGAGGTCGAGCTCATGGATGCCGGAGCAAGCGCCGCATTCGACAACCTGCTGTCCCTGAAGAACGCCTTCGCTTAGTCCATCCGGGGCGCGTTGTCGATACGCTCGCGGACATAAGCGACCCGATTGTCCGGCAGTGTGCCACGAAAGGCCATGGCCGGCATGACCAGAGCCCGACGTCCGAGGATGGAACCGGGGTTCAAGACAGCATTACAGCCGACCTCTGCGCGGTCCCCAAGGATCGCCCCCAGCTTCCGCAGGCCAGAACTGGTACGGGAACCATCCGGCAACTGTACCGGAACCTCGCTCTGGTCCAGACGCAGGTTCGAACAGATGACCCCGGCTCCGAGATGGGCGCCATTGCCGAGAATACTGTCCCCCACATAACTGAAATGAGGTACTTGCACCCCGTCCAATAGGAGACAGTTCTTGAATTCACAGGAGTTACCCAGCACACAATTCGCCCCCGCAATTACATTCCCGCGAATATACACCCCCGGGCGCAATTCACAACCAGGACCGATATAAGCGGGCCCGGTGATGGAGCCAAAGGATGGCAGCGCCACACTGTGATCGATATAGACATGCCCGTGAATTTCCAATCCGCCGAGAGCCGCCGGATTGTACGCGGAAAAGTCGTAGGCGGCCAGAGCCTGCTTGATCCGGGACACCCACTCCCAGGGGGGCACATCCGGACTGAAATACTCCTGAAACGGCAGGCTTTCCGGAAAGTCGAAGAGATCGCGGGCGAGAAGCATGGCTTTAGCATGTCCAATCCGACACCGGCGTGAATCTAAAAATTCAGCGGAATGGTATTTGATTTTAAGTGGATCTGCTTTAGTCCTCAGCCTTTTCCCGAATAATCCGACCGTGCACGATGTAAAAGAAAAGCCGAAGATGGTGGAACGCGCCATGCTGATCGGCATCACCCTCCCACAAGACAGCGAGGAGACGACCCGCAGCCTGCTCGATGAGCTACGCGAGCTCGTAACCACCCTGGGCATCGGGATCGGACATGAACGCATGGTCTCGGTCCGGAAACCGCAGGCCAAATTCCTGGTCGGCCCCGGCAAGGCCGCCGAACTGGTCGAGGAAGCCCGACAGCATGACTGCGATGTCATCGTCTTCGACAACGAGTTGAGCCCCGCCCAGCAACGCAACTGGGAACAGCTCGCCGAGGGCAAGCTACTCGTAATTGACCGTCAGGAGGTGATTCTCGACATTTTCGGCGACCGGGCACAGACCCGTGAAGCCGTGCTTCAGGTCGAGTTGGCGCGTCTCGAGTACAACCTTCCCCGCCTGCGCCGGGCCTGGTCCCACCTCGACCGGCAACGCGGTGGCGGTGCCATGCAGCGTGATGCCGGGGAAACCCAGCTCGAACTGGACCAACGCATGGTTCGCACCAAGATCGCACGGGTTAAACGGGAACTCGAGAGCGTGATCCAGCACCGGCAGGTACAGCGTAAAAAGCGCATGACGGTGCCGGTCCCGACCTGCGCCATCGTCGGCTACACCAATGCGGGCAAATCCTCGCTACTCAATAAACTGACACAGTCGGAGATCCTGGCCGAAGACAAACTCTTTGCCACGCTCGACCCGACTTCCCGACGCTGTCCGCTCCCCAGCGGCCAACCCCTCGTCATCACGGACACCGTGGGCTTCGTGCGCAATCTACCACACCGTCTGGTCGACGCCTTCAAGGCCACACTCGAAGAGGCCGTCGTTTCCAATTTCCTGATCCACGTGTTGGATGCGAACAGCCCCGAAGTCAAAGCACATGCAGAGACCACACGCAAGGTGCTGGCTGAACTCGGGGCCGACGAAAAGCAGACGATTATCGTCTTCAATAAGATCGACCTCCTTTGGGACCGCGACGCCACCATGCAGGAGCTCCGTCTCTCCTTTCCCGAGAGCGTCTTTATCAGCGCACATACAGGCGAAGGGATCGATACCCTGCTCCAGCGCATGGAATCCATTATCAGTGCCGAATTCGAGCAAGTCAGGCTCTTGATCCCACATCAGCGCTACGATCTAGTGGCCCGCTTGCACCGCGAAGGCGGCGTCCATAAGGAAGAAGTGCGGGATGAAGGCATCTATCTGGTGGCATCCATCCCCGAACGAATGCGCACACAACTGGAGGCCTTTGTCATGGCCTCGACCGAAGGCTAATCCTGGTCGACGACCAAGTCGCGCAAATCCTTGCGCACCTCGTCATTCAGCTTCACGTCGATCTTCTTCAGTTCTTCGTTCACGCCCTCCGCACTGGAAGGCTTGAAGAGGCCCAAAGCCAAGTGGATCAACCAGTGCAAGACCCCTTCCGTCTGCGGGTCGTTCAGAAACATGAGCTCGCGGGTCAAGTACACTGAGTCATGGAGACGAACCAGCAAATGCGGCTGCCGGTGCCCGAAATAACGCATGCATTCCAAGACCTCCGGCAGGAGCTTCGCTTCCACCGCTTCAGGCAGTTCCACGCGTCGGTGGTTCCCGAGACGGCTGCGGCGGCGGCGGCGTTCATGGTATTCCAGCACCGCGACTAGCTCCCGGCGTGCGAGGCGATTCAGACAGAATGACAGGGCCTCCGGCAGGTGAAAGCCGCGATGCCCGATACGGTACGGGAAATACTTCTGTAAACCACGCTCATCCCCGTGAGCGAAGACATTCTGAAGGTTTTTGTAGGCCCCACCGATCCATGCCTTGTCCGACAGACGATCCAGAAAGCCCATCAGCTCGAGAAAAGTGATGATTTCCTCATCGGCGCAGAGTTCACGCAAGTCGGAATCCAGATTGGAAAGAGCCACTGGGTAATCCTGGTACAGGCCGTATTCCTCGACAAAACGCATGCGCTGCGCCGTGGCCTGAGCGTCGATCTCCTCAAACGAGCCCAGTTCGTTACACTCCTCCTCGAACAAGAAAGTCGCTTCGCAGATCTCAATCAAGTGCTCAGCGGTCTTCTCGTCGAGTTTCTCAATTTCGAGCAACTCCTCGAAACTGAGATAAATGTAGCGTGCAACCGTGTCCCCCTTGACTTTGGAACCGGAACGCGACCAAGACCGCGTACCTGCATTTTTAGCCAGACAGGAGACACTGAGGTCCTCAAAGGGAGAGCCTTGGGCACGAAACGCGACACGGTCCCAGCGGGCCGCCAGACGCTCGGAGCCACTCAGCCCCAGCAGCAGTGAATCACTGGACTTCTCCATGCTGCGCTCACCCGCTTAGGAAGCACTTGCCACGGAGACATTACTGCCGCCGGGCATGGCTGCATTTACGTTGTGCGCAATGATTTCATCTGCCAAGTCGTCGTAGTCCTTTCCGACTCCATCGGCCACATCCTTGCTCTCAACAAGGCAAACCGGAAGCCCCAATGTTACCGCACGGCGAACAATTGTTGCGTCACGGATACAGGTATTAAAAATCTTGGCTTCGTTGGAAACCAGGCGCTGCTTCTTGAACTGATTCAAACGAAGTTGCATACGCATCTTCGGCACTCCGATATCGACGTTGGCCTTGATGGAATTGAAGACCACCCCTGCCACACGGGCAAAGTTCCCCATTTCCTGAGTGCGGAAACCGGCGGAACGACGATAAAAGAGAAGAAGCTTCTCAATCATCAGGGTGAAGCCGATCAGGGAAAGTGCATCCGGATTGGACGGAACGTAGAGCTCATCCGCACTGAAGATACCGCACTGCGCTGCATTGAGCACATTCGGCGGGCAATCGTAGAGGATGAAATCGTAGTCATCCTCGATCTCACGGATCTGCTCGTTGAAGATCAGGTAGTGAGGGCGCTGCGGATTGATCTTATACTCGTTCTCGATGTCGATCAGGTTGAAAGTCGTCGGAAGGAGGTCCAACCCGGGCAGCAAAGGCTTGCCTTGGTTGTCCTGCAACACGTCACGCACGCGGATATCCTTCATGCGGTCTTCACCCGGATCAAAAATCGAGTAGATGGAACCACGCTTTTCCATGTTGATTCGGTTCCAGCGCTCAATGCGCATCAACCAGATGCTTGAGTTGGACTGGGTGTCCAAATCGATCAGGAGGACTCGCTTGCCCTTCTTCGCTAGACAGGCGGCAACATTTACGATCAATGAGGTCTTCCCGACCCCTCCCTTGTAATTAATAAAGGCTAACTTACGTGGCATAGTAAAACTTTCTAAGTTGATGTATGTAGCGCGTAAAGCGCCAAAACCCTAGAATTTGGACTCAAAATCGTCGATGGTGGGCAATTCTTCGGAGAAACCGATGGAAAAGTCGCCCATTTCCGGGTCATCGTGTGTACCGGTACGGACAGCGGAATCGTCCTGATTGGCCAGAATCCGCTCCGAAAGGGCACGGTCAATGTACATTTCCGCCCAGTAACCGTTCTCCACTTCGTACTCGTCCGGAACATAACCATACTTGTCCAGGATCTCAAGAATAAGGGAGGAATCCGGAGTCGCGCTGAAACCGCTCAGCATACCGCGGTCCTCGTGAGCCTGGATGACTTCATCCACGATAAAGGGAGGCACGATGCCGTCGTAGGACGGATGGATGATGTGCTGCTCCGCCCAGCGCTGCCAGCGGTCACGGTCAACCGAACGCTCGGTCTTGGACAGGGCCTCGAAGTAGTATACCTTGCGGCGGGTCAGGCGACGCACCAGCGCACAGGCCTTGACATCCCCGTGCTGGATTTCCAGCCAGTCGCCACGACGCGGCTCTTCCATCGGGTTACGGGTCTGGGAAATGTCCTCCGGCGCTTCAACGAAGTTGTTACCACCTGCAAAACAGTACTTCACGTCTGTTTCGCCATCACGGAAAATGTCGAGCTTCCCTTTCCGAATCAATTCCTCCTGATACTTTTCAGCATCGTCCCGGGAGGAAGCCCACATATATTGAGTGATTGTGGTGGTCACTTTGAACTTACGTTGGATAGCCATGGTGCTTTGAATGATGACAGGTTCGAGTTGTAGAATAGAATATAGAAGAAGTATTGTTTAGCCGGCTGCTTGCGTCTCAGTATCGGAAGTGTCGGCGGCTTCGGACGACTGGAGACCGGGCATGGCTTCGAGCATTTCAGCTGCAGATTGGAAACGGTCTTCCGGATCATAAGCGAGGGCCTGGGTCATCCAGGCATCCCAGCGCGGGTTGATCCCATTAACCGTACGGGTGGGAGGATCCATCGAGAGGCAGTGACGCCCCGTCAGCATGCGGTAGGTCATCAGCCCCACTGTATACAGGTTGCTCGCAACATCCGGGGACTTGCCCACACGCTGTTCCGGGCTGTAGTACTCAAAGGCACTCAACAGAGCCGGCAGTGCACGGCTGAATCCCGGCAAGGGATCAAAGGGAGTCGGCTCCAGGCGGATGTCATGGCGCAGGAGATGGAAATCATCCCAGGCATGGCCGATCAGATCGGTCACTCCGAGCTCGGAAATCTTCACACCTTCTTCAGCCAACATAACATTCGAGGGCTTTAGGTCGGAATGTATGACCTTCTGCGAGTGGGCATGGTCCAGACCGAGCAGCAGGTAGTACACATAGTAACAGACTTCCTCCTCGGTCAGCGCCCCCTTGTTATGGCGCATCAGGTCTCCCAGAGTACGGACCTTGGTCTTGTCCGCGGTCACTTCCCCTTCGATGTATTCCATGCGTAGCCAATAGAACATATCCTCCTCACCAAGATCGTCGATACGAAGGATGTGAGGGTGGTCCAGTTTGGTTTGGATCCGCGCGGCTTGCTTGAACGCTTCCGCGGCTTCCTCGGCCGAAAATCCCTTAGGTATGACCTTCAGGGCGAATTGCTTGCCGAGAATATCGTGTTGCGCAAGGTACACTTCGCCGATCGCACCTTTTCCGATGAAGCTGACGATGTGCAAGTTGCCGATGTTCATGCCCGGTTGCAGCGAGCTAAGTTCATCGGTGAATCCCATTCCAGAAATATCCATAATCATTGGGGCTAGTCAGTTCGAGTTTTGGGAGAGAGTTAGAAACGCTTCTTTGGCTTGGCAGGTGCCTTGATGCGGGACGGTGCATTCGGAGCTGCTGCTTCTTCAGCATCGCTCACGCTGCCGGGCTTGCGGGGTGGCTCCGGACGGCGGGTTTCGGGGCTCAGGCGACCGGGCTTACGAGGCGGCAGCTTCTTGACCGGCGCATCCGAGCTCGTGCTGAATTCGACCACACGCTCCTGCTGCTTGGCAGGCTTGGGGGCTTCGGCCTTCGCGACAGCGACCGGCTCCGGCGCAACTTCAACAGCAGCCACCGGCTCAGCGGCCACCTCGGTTTCGGCAGCGGCGCTTTCGGCAGCGGCGCTTTCGGCACCCAACTCATCCGCAGAGGCTAGCATCGACAGGCCAACAACAAGGAGAAAGTCGAAGGTCACAAAGTTCACCAGGAACTGCAGGCCATCCGGCCCCACCCCACACACTCGGAGGAAGGAAAGGATCGGAAAAATCGCGGGGATGAAAATAAGGCCGTAGATCAGTACTTGGTCCGAGACTTCCTTCAATTCGGGATGACGGACCATCGCGGTACGGAAGGTCGTAAAGGAACGTGCCACCGGCACGATGAAAAGGAAGCAGGACAAAAGGGAAAAAATAATGGCCGCATTCGGCTTGATCCCGGTGGAAAACCCGAGCATCGCACAGCCAAAGATCAAACTGTAAGCACAGCCGTCAAAGATCATGGCCGCCATTTCAGGCTTCTCCTTGGGCGTCAGCAGGTGATTGACGATAATCCCAATCGCGACCCCCATCGGAATCCAAACCAACATCGAAAACACCAGCGGAGCGGTTCCATCCGTAGAACGCAGGTAATTGGTATAGAGGAAAGTATTGAAGAAGCCATGCAAGGCCATGATCGCAGCACCAATCGCAAAGGTCTTCGCACTGATGATAAAGCGCTGCTCGGCGATCTTCGCAGCCTTCCGGAACAAGACCACCGCCGCGAAGCCGGCCAGAATAAACGTCAGGACAAAAGATGCGTAGGTAACCACCTGAAAACCGCTGATCGTCTTTTCGGACGCCGGTTCGACCGTCGTCGCCTGGGAACTGACCTTTGCAGTGTCCGCAGTCGACGCGGTTTTGCTGACATTGACGAGAGAGGGCTTGGTGCTGCTCTCGCTGCTGGGACTCTTGGCTGACAGCAAAGTCTGACTGCTACTGGATTTGGTCGTGGAGATGGAACTCGCTTTGACCGGATCCGGTGCCGTTTTCTTTGCAACAGGAGGGAGCTTCGTAAGTAATGTGGCTTTTTCAGACATACCTTAGAACAATGTCAGTTGGTAACTTAGCTGTATTCAATCAATTAATCCGACTTTTGCGTAAAGCTGTAAAAAGCTAATCACGCCCTTTTTACACTTTCTTGAATGGATCTGCGCGAAAATTACCGTAGCCCGATAGGAATTCACAATAGTAAACCCTAGGGCATAGCACTTATTTCCACCTCGGAAGCCCTTGGAGACGAGAAAGTTTTGCATTGCGTCACGGAGGAATAGGTTTACACTCAAAGTATGCAAAGCCAATCGGCAGATACGTACACAGGCGGACAAGCGCAACCTAGTTTGCACCAGTGGAAACGCCTAGTTATCATTCTGTGGGCACTCATCATTGCGAAGTGTCTCACCTTGGAATTCCTCGTGCAGACCTACGCAGTGCCGATCAACTCCATTCTCTACATATGGACCCTAACCCTACTCATGGCGTCGGTGGCCACCTTGGTGTTTTTGGGACTGAATAAGGAAGAAAGCGGGGCAGACCGGCTACGGTTCCCGCCAGCAGCCGGGATCTGGCTGGCCACTCTCGCCGGCATCGTCCTCACCCTCGTGGCGGGCTTTGCCATCCCGGCCATCCCCCACCACCTGCTCCCCGCCCTGACAGGCACCCTGATTGGTATCGGCTACGGCGCACACGGACTTTCATTTCGTCAAACCGACAAAAGCCTGTTTGCCTGTGCCTGGTGGCTGCTCGCGGGCTTCCTCTTTCTCCTGGAATTGCCCAGCTCCCTATTGGCTCTCGCCTTTGGCATCCTCCTCCTCATCGCCGTGCCCGAAAGCTGGAAATTCATCCGTAAGCGGCGAATGCTTCGATCCTTAAGCAAATAGACTGGACGCCCTCCCCCGCCTCGGCAAACCTTGCGCCATGGAAGCATTGGAAGCCGTGCACGAAGCCCTCAAACACATGCAGCGCGATGGCGTCAGTCATGTGTTTGTCGATGATACGACACTGGCATCCTTGAAACCTGCGGCCATCAGTGTGCCGGAAGCACCCTCGACACCGGAAGCAGCAACCGGAGCGGCGGCAGACCTCGGAGAGCTCCCGCCGCCGGGCAAATCCGCCGAAGCGGCCCCCAAAAAGAAAGCCTCCCCGTTCAAGCCGATTCCGGAAACACCGGCACAGGTCGAACTCCCGGACGGAGATGCCACCACCCGCATGCAGGCATTGGAATCCCTGGTTATGAATTGCCCGGTCTGCAAGGAGCACCTCAGCAAGCAGGGCAAGATTGTTTTCGGCGTCGGCAAGGTCGATGCCGACATCTTCTTCTGTGGCGAAGCCCCCGGAGCGGACGAGGAAATCGAGGGAGAACCTTTTGTCGGCAAAGCCGGTCAGCTACTGACCAAGATTATTCAGGCCATGGGACTGCAGCGCGAGGAGGTCTATATCGCAAATATCCTGAAATGGCGTCCGGAACACGACAAACCCTACGGCAACCGCCCGCCCACAATCGAGGAAATGAATTTTTGCCTGCCCTACCTGCGGGCACAAATCGATATCGTCCAACCCAAGGTCATTGTCGCACTGGGCAACACCGCTGTCTCCGGCCTCTTGGGTCCGGATCCCAACCGGCGCATGGGCAACATCCGGGGGACTTGGCACGACTTCAACGACATCCCCATGATGATCACCTTTCACCCCTCCTACCTGCTGCGCAACAACACCTTGAAGACCAAGCGCCAGGTCTGGGAAGACTTGCTGCAGGTAATGGAAAAAACCGGCCTGCCCATTTCCGACAAACAGCGCGGCTTTTTCCTGCCAAAGAGCTGAGGCCGGAGTCTGCGAACAGAATGATGACTGACAGGATAATTCCTACAACCGTGTGGCGTGTGGGTGAGGCAGAATGATTTTCTAGCAACGCTGCTGGTGTGGTGTCTCCCGCCTCCGTTCCTACGGCGTGGCGTGCCCGCTTGGAGGCTGTTTCAAAATCATTCTGCGAAATAAGACGGATACCTTCGCGGGCGCCCGCTGTGCGCACCTGTGGTTTGCAGAATTCCCCTCATTTTCAAGAGGCATTCCCTGAAAATGACGATGCAAAAAAAGGTTCATCGTGAATGGCACGGACTTAAGGCAATGATCCGTAGTGGCGACTTCAGTCGCCAGCAAGTCGACGCACCTGCAGGACGTAATATGGCAGCTAAAGCAGCCACTACAGCCCCAAGCCTCGATCGGCCCAAATATTCAATTCCCCTCATTCAGTCCGTGCTATTCTGGTTCATCGTCGATTTCCGGGAAAGTGTGGCATTGGATATGAGTCCTCGTATGCTCCGCCCCCTCCGTCTGCGACAGGCGCAGCCATCCGTTGTCTCTTTGATACGCCGTGACAAGCCTCCCCTTACCATGAGGAGGAGCTTTAACGTCAACTCACACGCAGAGCCCCAATAAACTCCTCCTCCATGGCTCGGCGTAGTCTTAGACGAAGACGGGTGCAGGCAGGGGAGGTGGATCCGCGGAGCGGAGACGGAGGGGTCCACAATCAAGCCTACCCATAGAATCACTCGAGCTCACGGATAAGCGATACGCTAGTCTGACCCGATGGAATCCGTCCACTTCAACAAGCCCCTACCCGGTAAGTGACGATGATCCAAAAAAAAGCCCCCCGTTTCCGGAGGGCTTTTGAAAAGATAGGATGGAAAGATCGTGCTTACTTGGTGGCCTCGTCGAGGAGGTCGCCCAGGTTGGTAAGATCTTCGTCGCCGGTGATGTTCTCGAAGGCTTGGCGTTCCTTGGCGAGTTCGGCCTCGCTGTAGTTGGCAGCCTTGATAGAGAGGCCAATGCGGCGCTCGTCCTTGTCGATCTTGATCACACGAGCGGTGACCTCGTCGCCTTGGTTGAGCACGTCCTTGATCTTCTCCACACGGTCTTCGCTGATTTGCGAGATGTGGACCAGGCCGTCGATATCGTTCTCCAGTTCGACGAAAGCGCCGTAGCTGGTGATTTTGGAGACCTTGCCCTTGACCATGTCGCCGATCTTGAAGTGGGTTTCGATTTCGTCCCACGGATCGTTCGACAGTTGCTTCATGCCGAGCGAGATGCGCTGTGCATCGGCATCGACATCCAGAACGATGGCGTCGACTTCGTCGCCCTTCTTGACCACTTCGCTCGGATGGTTGACCTTGCGGGTCCAAGACATGTCGGAAACGTGCACCATACCGTCGATACCTTCTTCGAGCTCGACGAAAGCACCGTAAGTGGTGAGGTTGCGGACTTGGCCGCGGACGCGTGCCCCAACCGGGTAGTTGTGGCGGGCCATTTCCCAAGGATTGGTTTCGAGTTGGCGGGTACCGAGGGAGATCTTTTGTTCTTCCTTCTGGATACCCAGAACCACGGCTTCGATCTCGTCGCCAATACGAAGCACTTCGCTCGGCTTGGAGATACGCTTGGTCCAGGACAGCTCGGTGACGTGCACAAGACCTTCCACACCTTCTTCGATTTCGATGAAGGCACCGTAAGGCACGAGGTTGACCACCTTGCCGGCAACCGTGCTGCCGATCGGGTACTTCTCCTCGATGCGTTCCCACGGATTGTCGGCCAGTTGCTTCAGGCCAAGGGAAACACGCTCGCGCTCGCGGTCGATCTCGATGATCATGACCTCGATTTCCTCGCCTTGCTTCACCATCTCGCTCGGGTGCTGGATACGGCCCCAAGACATGTCGGTGATGTGCAGCAGGCCGTCGAGACCGTCGAGGTCCACGAAAGCACCGTAATCGGTGATGTTCTTGACCTGGCCACGGCGCTTGTCACCCGGCTTGACTTCTTCAAGCAGCTTGCGGCGCTTGTCCATGCGCTGCTCTTCGATCAACTCGCGGCGGGAAACGACGATGTTCTTGCGATCGGTATTGATCTTGATCACCTTGAAGTCGTAGGTCTGGCCCACGTACTGGTCCAGGTTCTTCGGCGGTTGGATGTCGATTTGCGAAGCCGGCATGAAGGAGTCCACACCAATGCTTACGATCAGGCCACCCTTAACCTTGGAACGAACGCGGCCCTGTACCACAGAACCTTCTTCGCAGTTTTCGACGATCTTTTCCCAATTCTTCTTTTGCTCGGCCTTGTCGAAGGAGATAACCGGGTTACCTTCCCTGTCTTCGAGCTTTTCGAGAAAGACTTCGATTTCGGAACCGACCTGCAACTCACTGGGATCCACGAATTCGTGGGCAGGAACGATCCCTTCGGATTTACCACCGATATCTACGATCACTTCGGTGGGGCGAATCTCGATGATGGTGCCCTTGATGATGGACCCTTCTTCGAGCTTATCTACGGTGCTGTCTTTCAACAGCTCTTCCATTAACTGGCTCATTTTTCGGTTTGCTGCGCCATGGCGCAGACTTGGTTTATGGTTCTTGTTTTCGGAATTTCATCCTGCAGGAATTGCAGGACCGCCGGTCCCGACCGACGCTAAGGAGCGCGTGAAAGTAGGCCTCCAAGCCCCTTCGGCAAGCTTAAAATGGGTGAAAAGGCTTAGGCTCAGTGGATCTGAAATCACCGTATCCCCCGAAACGGTGCAACGGATATCGCCCCCTACCTACTGATGTCTTTGGGTAGGGATCGATTCCCTTCGATCCGAGCTGCATGATCGCACTTTCATGACAAACCTCTGATCCGACTGCGAGCACCACCCAAACAAAATCCTTTCAAAAATTCATCTAGGATTCAGATTGGGGATGCTAAAGTTCCCCCAACATGAAAATCCTGATCATCGAAGATAACGACCGGCTCCGGAAATCCCTGCTCGACTATATCCGTGACGATGGCTTTGCCGCTGATGCCGCCGACGACGGGGAGGAAGGCCTCTACAAGGCACTCAACTGGGACTACGATCTCATCGTTCTTGATGTCATGTTGCCCAAACTGGACGGATGGGAATTGATCCAGCGTCTCCGGCAGGCGGGTCAGGATCTGCCGGTCATCATGCTCACCGCGCGCGACCAACTCAAAGACCGCGTGAAAGGCCTCAACTGCGGGGCGGACGACTACATGGTCAAACCGTTCGAGATGGACGAGCTCACTGCCCGCATCCGGGCCGCCCTGCGGCGCTCCGGCGGGAGCCCCAATCCGGTGCTCAATGTCGGGCCGATCCAGCTCAATACCGCTACCCGCACCGTTTTTTTTAAGGGCGCGCTCGTCATGCTCACCGCACGGGAGTACGCCCTGATGGAAATCCTCATGATGAAGCAGAACGAGTTGGTCACCCGCGAATACCTCTACGAGCACCTCTTTGACGAACGCGACGAGACCATGTCCAACATGCTCGACGTGTACATCTACAAACTTCGCCAGAAGTTCGGCAAAGACCACCTGCAAACCCGCCGCGGCATGGGCTACATGCTGGTTGCCTGACCCTCAGAAACTTGTTCCGCTTCTGGCACAGTATCCAATGGCGTATCTTCGCCTATTACACAGGGCTCATCGCCCTATCCCTCTGTGTGCTTGTCGTGGCCTTCTATACCTTCCAAAAGCGTGAACACGACCGCATCACCGAACTGCGACTCCAGCAGAGCATGATCGGCATTATTCCCTTCTTCTTTTCGCCCAACGATGCTTACGCGCGGCCTGGAAGCACGGTGAATAGCGGGGCGAATCGAGTTGCCATCCCTCAGCCAAGGTTGCGTCCGCAGGGAATGGGCCCGAACTTGGCCAACCTGCGCCCGCCCGACACGACATCCAAGCCTTATGAAAGACGGATCGCCGAGTTGGTGGCCGACGAACAATACCTTTTTGTCGCGCGCGATCAGGACGACTACATCGCGAAAACCGACAACTTCCCCGACGAACTCCTGCCAATCGAGACTCTGCGTGGACAGATCGAAGCCAACACACCTTGGACCTACATCACCAACGGCCGACAGCACTATCTCGTGCATCACATCGGCCCACACGGCATCATGGTGATCGGCAAGTCCAGCAAGGCAGTCGCAGCCGAAGTCAACCGCCTGCTCCTCCGTGCCTGCCTCATCTCCCTGGCCATCCTCATCCTCACCTCGACCATCGGCTTCTGGATTATCCGTCGTGGCCTGCTGCCAATTCGTCAAATCAGCCAGACCTCCGAACGCATTGCAGCCGGAGATTTCGAGGACCGGATTGATACCCGCAACGTACGCTCTGAACTCGGTCAGTTGGCCGACATCCTCAACCGAACCTTTGCCCGTCTGGCCAGTGCGCTCCAACGGCAAATACAATTTACCTCCGATGCTTCCCATGAACTGCGCACTCCCGTCGCAGCCATACTCGCCGATTGCCAGTATTCGCTCAAACGGGAGCGCTCGCCCGAACGCTACCGTGAAACCATCGAAATCTGCCACGAATCGGCCCAGCACATGCGGGAACTGATCGAAGGCCTGCGCGAACTGGCCGACTTCGACGAAAAGGCGGAAGTACTGGTCAGCGACATCATCGACCTAGAAGACTTCCTAGCCGGCATCCGGTCGCTCATCGCACCACTGATCAATGAAAAGGAGATCGTACTGAGTACCGACCTCCAAAGTGTGCTGGTCCGAATCGACCCAATGCGGATGAAGCAGGCGGTCATCAACCTCCTGAACAACGCCGCCCGCTACACCCCCGAAAAAGGCCGAATCGATTTAAGCTGCGGGATCACCGATAATATGGCCGTTATCGAAATCCGCGACAGCGGCATCGGCATCCAGGCCGACAAACTGCCCTACATATTCGACCGCTTCTACCGGACGGACGATGCCCGCAACACCCACACCGGCGGCGCAGGCCTCGGTCTGGCCATCACCCAAACCATCGTCAAAGCCAACGAAGGACGGATCCAGGTTGAGAGCGAAGTCGGCAAGGGCACCTGCTTCCGGATCGAACTGCCGGTCGTCAAGGACCTCGTCTAGGTCGTCGCTTACAGCAGCTTTGTCATACCCGGAGCGATGTTAGACCTCCGGCTTCTGCACCACCCAGAAGCGACAATCGTCCGAAAACTCGCGAACCCGGGGACTTTCATTGGCTACGGCCGAACGCATTGCGTTGGCCTCGATCCGGAAACCCACCCCTTTCAGGACCTTTTCCATTTCCCGGATGGTCGGCACATGGATGTAAAGTTCCCCCATGTCGGTCGGCTCGTAGCGGTCCCCAAAGTCATCCAAGGCCTCCTTCTGCTTCGAACGCCGCCAGCGCAGTTTTTCCTGCTCCCAGAATTTGCGGTGCTTCGGGTTTTCACGGTCATGCGAGGTAAAGACAAACCAGGCTCCCGGACGGATCACACGGAAAATCTCCCGTAGCGCCTTCTCGCGGTTCTCCGCCTTCGGTATCTGCATCAGGCCGTTGAAGCCGAAAATGGCACCGTCGAAAAGATTGTCCTCAAAGGGCAAGCGCGTGGCATCCGCCACCTGCATGGGAATGGCATACTCCAACACTTCAGCCATGTGACGGGCCTGCTTGACCATCTGCCGCGAATAATCGGTTGCCAGTATGTTCCGGTAGCCCAGTTCATGCAGGCCGAATGCAATCCGTCCGGCCCCGCAACCGAGCTCCAGGATAGAATCCGCCTGCTGAAACAAGCGGGTAAAGATCTTTTCTTCCGACTCCCAGAGACCTACACGCGCAGCCGCCAGCGCGTAGTGATCCACCACCACGTCCGAATCAAAGTATGCTAATACGGTTTCTCTCTCCATTGTCACTTTCTGCTGTGCTCCTGACGTAGGTAAAACTGGAAACAATCCAATCTACGCCTTGTCAGGAGTCGAAACTTCAGGCACATATACAAAACGCACTGAATGATTTCGGTATTCAAGACAATAGCACTCCTTATTCTGGCCCTGCTGCTCACAGCTTGCGCACTACTGGTGCCGGCGCACTTGCGCACGCTGGATCCGGATGTCCTGTCCTATGTCGGGTCCGGCGGCCTCTCGCCCGAACAAAGCATCCAGGCGGAGCTCGATGCGGCCTACATCGGACCGGCCAAACGCATGGCCGAAGCCCTCGACCCGCAGTCCTCCCTCCTGCAGGCACTTGAGGTACGTGAGCTGGAACTGCTCGATCTCAATCCTGGCTACGCCATCAGCGGCGGCCCCGACAGCGACTTCGAAGCCTTTCTCCACTGGGTGCAGCGGGACCGCGCCTACAGCTCACCGGGTAACGGCGTCCTTTCACTCCTCCTCGCCCGCAATGAACGCAGCGTCTTGCTGGAGCGTCTGCAAAACTCGAAGAACGCCAATGTCACCGCCTTGCTTGAGGTCCGGGACATGCCCGGCCTGCTGCAATTGCACCCCGCCAGCCACGCCGCCGGCGCCCCCTACGACGCAGCCATCCTCACACTGGCCCAATTGATCGACAGCGGCCATTTCCAGACCCGTATGGCCGGCAGCATCGGCCAACTCGCCCGTTCCGCCGCCGACGGCAACCCCGCTGCCGTGCGTTCGGTCGAAGCGCTCGCCATCGCCACCTTGTCCGTAGCCCGCCAACTGGATTACCGCTCCCTCGTCAGCCTAGCCGAAATCAGCGACAACCTGGATGACTGGAACCAGATCGCCGGCCTCTTCCGCACCTATCCCGAACAGGTCCCGCTTCTTTACACCGCACTTCGCTTCGCCGGCACGCCCGGCACGGTATTCGATTATATTGTCAACCACCCAAGCACCGCCTTGAACGACCTGCAGTTCAGCATGCGGGAAGGTCCGGATGCCCTCCAATACCTGCTGGAACAGGACCACCCGGTTTTCAAGCCGCGCGGCACAGCCGGACCGGCCGTGCAATTCCTTTCCCGCTATCGCCCGGAGTGGTTCACCGCGCTGACCGCCGCCGATGCCAGCACCGGCCTGCTCCTCAAGTTCGGATTCATGCTCTGCGCCGGCTTTGCCTTCTCTCTCTCCATGGGTGCGGCCTGGCGGGCCAGTTTCAAGCGTAAGGAGGAAGCCGTTTCCTACGGGAACCCAGCCGTCATCCTGCGGGACGCTTTTCTCGGCGTGATCTTCGCCCTCGTCGTCTGGACCTTCGTCGAACCGGACGTCCTGAAATCCAAAGTCGACGAAAGCGAGCAGTCCCCGCGCATCGAATTCGCCGGCACCTTCACCCTCGATTCCATCCAATCTCCAGTCCGTATCATGCAAGAACTCAATCAAGTCACCCTCCTCGTCCTCGCGCTCTTCTTCATCCTGCAGCTGGTCATCTACTGCTTCTGCCTGATCAAGCTGCGTGAGATCGCCAAGAAAAAGCTCAACCCCGAGATCAAGCTCAAGCTCCTCGAAAATGAAGAAAACCTCTTCGACTTCGGGCTCTATGTCGGTCTCGGCGGCACCGTGCTGTCACTCATCCTGGTCGCAGTCGGCATCGTCCAAGCCAGCCTTATGGCCGCCTATGCCTCCACACTTTTCGGCATTCTCTTCACCGCCATGCTGAAAGTCATGAACCTGCGTCCCTACCGTCGCAAACTCATCATGGAATCGGGCCTCGGCACTTCTCCAGCCCCCGCCGCCCTGATGAAGGATATCGAGCTTTAGTTGGAGTCTGAAGGTAGAAAAAAAGTCCGCAGACAACTTTCCTCAGCCACCTTCCAGCCTTCAAACCTTCCCACTTACAACCTTCCCACTCTGAAAAATGAACAAGACCCTGATGCTCGTCATCTGTGACTTCCTGCTTTTGAGCATGCTGGCCTTGGCACGCTTTGACCCGCCCGAAGAGCCACCGGAAGCCACTCTCAATGCCACCGCCTCTTCCGCCACGACCGAAGCGGAGCTGATCGAGCTACTGGAAGAATCGCTTCAGTCGGAACAGGAGTCCCGCTCCAACCTGAGTCAAGATCTCAATGCCGCCCGCGAGTCGCTGCAGAACCAGACACGCGTACTGGAAGCGAGGGAACAGGCCCTGAATGAAACCAAGGAGGCCCTGGAGGCCAAATCCAGCGAAGCACAGAACCTGGCACAGACCAAGGCGGAACTGGAAGCGGAACAGACACGCATGGCCGAGGAAAAGGCCGCCATTGATGCGGAACGCACGGAACTGGCCCAGAAGTATGAAAGCACCCGTACACGCCTCGAGTCGGCGACCGCCGAAAAAGTCGAAATCGTCCAAACACTCGGCCAGCTGAAATCGGAAAGCTCCCTAACCCGTGAACGCTTGACCAAGACCGAGGAGGAACTGGCCGCCCGGGAGATTGCCCTCGCCGAAAAGGAAGCCGCGCTGAAGGCAGCGGAAGCGGAGAAGTCCCGACTGGCCAGCGAACGCGAGCAGTTGAACCGCCAACTGGAAGTCGCCATGGCCGAACAGAAGTTGCTCAATGACAACCTGAGCCGCGCCGAGCAGGAAAAGACACAGTTGCGCGAGGAGCGCGCGCAGGCCAACGCCCGCGCGGAGCGCCTCGGCGAAAATGTGTCCACTCTCGGTCAGAACGTCTCCCAACTGGGCGAAGGCGTCAGCACTCTGACCCAAACCTCGGAGGACATCAAAAAGGAAATTGTAGAGTCCCGTCCGCAAACCATGAGCGAGATCTTCACCCGTTTCCAAAAGAACCGGGGCACGATCCGCTTCACCTCCAACGAAAAGACACTCTTCGGCGGGCAAACCCAGCGCAGCTACGAAAGCAAAAGTATCCTTGTCGCGGATACGCAGGGCACCTACCTCGTCACCCACTCGGCCGACACACCCTTCTCTTTTTCCAAACCGGCCGGTAGCGTGATTGCCGCCGATGTGGAAATCGATCTTGCCGGGCGCAAGTTCCCCGTCCGCCAGATCGGATTCTTCAGCACCGACCCGCGCCTGATTTTCATTCCCCTGCCCGAGACCTATGTCAGCGCCAGCGGCTTGGAAATCTTCCAGTTGGCCATGCAGCCGGAACGCTGGGAGGAAGCCGTCCTGATCAAGAATGACGAAAGCAACTTCGGCCGGACCGGCTTTCGACGCCTGACCAGCAGCGAGAAATTCCTCAAGATGGACCGCCCCGCGCTGGGCGAGCTTCTGGCGGACTTCGCCTCCTCCCGGGGCGACCTTGCATTCACCAAGAACAGCCGCTTTATCGGCGTCCTCACCGACACCTCACATGCCGTCGTGATCGATGCCTTCCTCGCCAGTGCCGTCCTCAATGTCGGCAAGGATTTCAATCCCACGGAAGCGGCGGCCACAATCAAGCGCCTCGAAGCCCGCGTCCAAAAACTGCCGACCGACGTTCAGTAAGCCTGCAAGGCGTGGCACGGGCTGTCCAGCGACAGGCCGATCGGATGTTGCCCTTGTATGGATTGAAACACCGGATGTCCCTTAACGTTCGCTCGGGCCTTCAACTCAATGAAACATCGCTTGCAGGCAGCCTGCCGCGATCACGTTGAGCAAACCGGCCAGAATCATGATGAGACTGGCCACCACACCTTCCTCCTGTCCCATCTCGCGGGCCCGGGCCACCCCGGCACCATGCGCGCCCATGCCGAACAGCGCCCCCTTGGCGAAAGTGGAGCGGATGGGCAAATAGCCCAGTAGGGTTTCGCCCACCGCCGCCCCAAAGAGCCCCGTCAAGGCGGTGAATACAGCGGTCAGTTCCGGAATGCCACCCAGTCGTGACGAGGCTTCCATCGCCAGTGGTGTCGTAACCGAGCGCGGCAGAAGGCTGGCCCGCAGTTCCGGCGTCAGGTGAAAGACCGAAGCCAGCCCCCAAGAGGTCGCAATCGCAATCAAGCTGCCAACGACAACACCGATGCAGAGCAGCAACCAATGACGCCGGATCAACGCACGATGCCGGTGGATCGGAATGGCAAAGGCCACCGTTGCCGGCCCCAGCAGCCAGACCAACCAGTGCGTGCCCAGAAGGTAGTCGTGGTAGGAGGCATGAAAGGCAAGGATGAGCGCCCCGCAGCCAACCCAGGTCACAAGCATGGGCGAACTCCACCAACGCCCGTACTTACGGTGCAGTCCGCGCGCGGCGGCGTACACCAACAGGGTACACAGGCACCAGAAGACCGCTTTAGCAATCGCTGGCATGACGCAGGCGGAAGCCGACTTCCACAACGCAGGCCGTCCCGCACATGACGGCCAAGGTGCTCAACAGCACCGTAATGAGCAACTTGACCCCGAGCAGGCTGAGCAATTCCGGACGGTCGACCAGCGCGAGCATGGCCGGGACAAAGAAAAGCATCAAATGGTTGAGCAAGCCATCAGCCCCCGCTTCCACCCAGCGGGCAGGAATGAGTCCGCGGTCCAGAAGGAACCAAAGCAAGCCCAAGCCGATCAGGCTCCCCGGCAGCGGCCAATTCAGGGCGGTCGTGAATCGCTGCCCCAGACACCAGATCAGGATCAAGGCAAGCACTTGTATCCAGCGCTGGTGTGAAGGCGCAGGTCTTGTCGCAATGTCGGTATCGGCAGGGATCGATTCCATATCGCCGGAATATAGCACAGAGCGCGTTCATTCTGATAATGAATTGACAGAATACTTTATATTCCAAATTGGAATTACATGGAGTTGAGGCATTTGGAGTGTTTTGTCGAAGTCGTGCGGCACGGCGGCTTTTCCGCAGCGGCGCGTGCCCTCGGCACGACCCAGCCGACAATCAGCAAGGCGCTCTCCCAGCTGGAATTCGAATGCGGCTCACGCCTGCTCAACCGTCTCAGTGATGGCGTCCAGTTGACAGATGCCGGCGAGATGGTCTTGCGCCGCGCCACCGCCATGCTGGCCGAACGGGAATACCTGCAGGCGGAACTGGCGGAGTTCCATGGCATGGAAACCGGCCATCTGCGCCTGGGACTGCCCGCCCTCGGGAGCAGCGTACTCTTCGCGCCGCTGGTCGCCGCCTACCGTCAGCGCTATCCCGGGATCGAGGTCGACTTGCACGAACAAGGCAGCCAGCACTTGGAAGGATTACTCCGCTCGGGCGAGATCGAAATGGGCGCCACCCTCGACCCGGTTCCGGCCGACTTTGAATGGCAACTGGTCATCGATGAGCCCTTGGTCGCCCTGCTTCCGAACAACCATCCCCTCGCCGGCCGCGAACAAGTCAAGTTCAAGGAACTGGCCAGCAGCCCCTTCATTCTCTTCGAACGCGGCTTTGTCCTGAATACGATCCTCGCCAAAGCCTGCCGCAAACGGCAGATCGAACTCAACGTCGCCGCACGTGGCGCCCATGCCGATTTCATTATCGCCCTCGTCTCCGCCGGTCTCGGGATCTCCCTGCTCCCCCGGCTCGAAGTGGAAGCCCGTGGCAAGCTCTCCATCGCCACCGCTCGGATCGACGAGAAAGACCTGCGCTGGCGGCTCGGACTCATGTGGCGCCGAGGGATCCCCCTCTCCCCCGCCGCTTCCCGCTGGCTCGAACTCGTCCGCAAGTCACGCCAGTAAGTACGCAGCTCATTGATAAACTCCAGGGTACTGGAGGGATGCGCTTCCGCGCCTCCACCTTGCCCGATGTCATCGACACCAGCTTTTATGCACGGCAAGATCCCTGAACGCAGATCCACTGCCCCCATATCACGTATCCCGAATCCCGTATCCCGCCTGCCCTGAGCCTGTCGAAGGGCTTCACCCCTTAACACCGCAGGCCAGCACGGTCTCGAAGTTCGGCTCGGCTTCCTCGCGGGCCACCACATTGACTTCGATCTGACGAAATCCGGCGTCCTTCATGAACTGGTAAAGCTTGTTTTCCGAAAATCCGAGCCAGACATCGGCATACAACTCATGGGCCTTTTCAAAATGGTGCTCCAACAGGTCGATGATGATGAGCTGCCCGCCGGGCTTGAGGATACGGTAGGCCTCGTCGACCGCCTTCTGCGGATGTGAGGCATGGTGCAGTGCCTGGCTGAGCAGGGCCAGGTCGAAGCTCTTGTCCTTCAAAGGCACCGCTTCGATATCGCCCAGCTTGTAGCTCAAATTCGAAAAGCCGTTCTTCTTCGCCAGCTCGCTGCCGAACTCGATCATCTTAGGGGAATTGTCCACACAGACCACCTGCTCGGCCCGACGGGCCAAGAGCTGCGAAACCAGGCCTTCGCCCGCGCCCAGATCGGCAATCCGGATCTTGGGCGTCAGGTGCAGCAAAAAGTGCCCAATCGCCTCCCAGCTCCGTCCCGGACAGTAATTCTTGCCCAGGCGACCGGCCACCGAGTTGAAATACTCCTCCGCCTTGCGCTTCCGCTTTTCCAGCACGCGCTTCAGGTTGGCGGTATCTTCCGCGATCTGCGGACTATCCTCCACCGCCCTGCAGGCCGCCTGCATGAGGGCCGCCTCGTTCGCGTTGCTCCCCCCGTTCAAGGCATAATAGGTCTTCTTTCCTTCCCGCCGGTCATGGACCAGCTCGCCCTGGCGCAGCAGCCCCAGGTGAGAGGAAATCCGAGACTGCCCCATATCCAGAACTTCCTGTAGCTCGGCCACCGACAACTCCTCCTTGGCCAAAAGCGAAAGAATGCGCACTCGGGTGGAGTCCGCCAGCAGCTTCAAAATTTCCCAGGAATCGGCCATATCTCGCTTAAAAGGTAAAAACACGCTGCCCGCTTGGGGCAAGTATCTGCCGAATGTTCCCAAGATTCCTCCTGAAAGCAAGCTATCAAAACAGTCCCCATACACGCATCGCCTTGGCGCTGGGCAATTTATGCGCCGGTGCGAAGACATGCAAAATTTGAAACTGATTTTGGAAAGGATAGCGACAGAACAGGTAAAAACAGGAAGTGACTAAGGCCGCCACACGCCACATTGTTCTGCTCGAAAGATGAAATCAATCTGTCACATATCACTGTTACTTGCGCTGCTTTTCATGTCAGGCTGCGTGACATTCGAGAAAGTAGCACCTGAGCCTGAGATAGACCTCGATGCCCCTTTTACCGTGTCGATTTATCAAGGAGAAAAACTGGTTTCCCCTGAGCCGGCAGATGAAGCGGCCTTGAGTGCAGTTCTCAGAGACTGGCTACCTAAAATGCAGGTATGCCAATTTACGTTCCCGACCCCTGGCAGCCGCCTCCTGCTGGAAGGGAAAAACAAAGAGGGCACGGATGCTGAGATGACTGTGTTCGTCGGTTATGACTGGATTGGCGACGGCGTTGGCATTACGACACTCGAGTTTAACCAAGCCTATTCTCTTTGGCACATAATCAATAATACAACAGTCGGCAAGCCGTGGTGATCTAGGTCGAAAAAGCGCCGCGATCCCACTCTACCTGACTCGATAAAAGATCCGCACCTACCGCCCAGGCGACCATTTTGCGATCGCCGAGGTTTTCCGCGGGTCAATTGTGAGATTGCCCCGCAGTTTTATACGGACGGAGGCACAGCGCGAAGCCTGGAGTCGGCAAGTAGAAGCGACCGAAGAATTCACGGGCGGGCCCAGATCCAATCTGGAAATTCAAGGAAGAGGACTCTACCATAGCAGCCTTAGTCAGCCGGAACGTTTTCCCGCGACTTCACACCAATGACCTCCCCTCGCATTCGCCGCGCCACACTCACCGATTTGCCCGCGCTCCTTGAACTGGAGTGCAGCTGTTTTCCGCCCGCCCGCCAGAGCACCGAAGCCTCGCTCAAGAACAGCATCCGCAGTGACAGCCAGTTCGTACTTGTGCTGGAAGACGACGAGTCGTCGGAGGGGGCGCTCCTCGGCTCCGCCATCCTGATCGGCTACAAGCAATCACTCCGGATCTACTCGATCGCGGTGCAGGCTTCCGCACGCGGCCGGGGACACGGCGAACGGCTCATGCAGCAATGCTTTGAGACCGCACGTAACTCCGGCTTTGAGAAGCTCACCCTCGAGGCCGACAAACAGAATGCCGTGTTGATCGCCTGGTATGGCCGCTTCGGATTCAGCGTGCGCGAGGAACTGCCGGACTACTACGGGCCGGGGGAATCCGCGGTCCGTATGACCTGCCCACTGAAGGACAAGCATGCTCATTCCGCGGGCAATATCGTGGTGGTCGATTCGGCCAAGAAGTGGAACTTCCAGTCCAACGATGACATCGAGATCGTCTCGGCACGGCGCTACCTGTCGGAGGAGCGCTTCCGCAACTCGGACCGATTCAACGTGCTCAACCTCTGCAGCGCCTATAAGACCCTCACCCTGGGCTATTACGTCTCCCTGCTGGCCGCCGCCCGGAACCACCGGGTCGTGCCCACCGTAATGACGATCAAGGACATGGGCAATATCCCGATCGCCCAGAGCGTGGTCGACGAATGCCGCGAGTTCATCGAGCGCAAGCTCAAGGGGATCGAAGCCGCCTCCTTTGAGATCACCGTGATCCTCGGGAGGGCGGCCGATCCGGAACAGGCCGAACTGGCCAAGCGCCTCTACGCCCTCTTTGAAATCCCCTGCTTCACCATTGGTTTCACCCGGAAAGAGCACCAATGGAAAGTACGCAAGCTGGTCCAGATCAACCCGCTCAGTATCGCCCAATCCCACCCGGAACTGCTGGAGGAAGCGATCCATGGCTATTTCAGCAAGAAGCGCTACCGTCGCACACGGCTCAAGCACTACAAGTACGACCTGGCCATCCTCGTGAATCCGGACGAGAAGACGCCCCCCTCCTGCCCTGAGGCCCTGGAGAAATTCCGTCATGCGGCCGAGACCACCGGCTTCTTTGTCGAATTCATTACCAAGCTGGACTACCGGCGCCTGTGCGAGTTCGACGCCCTCTTCATCCGCGAAACAACCGGAATCGAGAACCACACCTACAAGTTCGCCCGTCATGCCCACACCGAAGGCCTCGTGGTGATCGACGATCCCTGGTCCATCCTGCGTTGTTCCAACAAGATCTACCTGCATGAGCGCTTGGCACGGGCAAGAATCAAGCAGCCGCGCTCCTGGCTGCTGACCAAGCATGCGGTCACCCCGGAGCTGCTCAGCAGCTTGGCCTACCCGCTCGTGCTAAAGCTCCCGGAAAGCTCATTTTCACTCGGAGTCTACCGGGTGGCCAACCGCGACGAGCTGGAAGCCAAGTTGAAGCTCATGTTCGAGGAGGGCGACCTTGTCATCGCCCAGGAATTCCTCCAGTCCAGTTTCGACTGGCGAATCGGGGTAATGGACCGCACCCCGCTCTATGCCTGCAAGTACTACATGGCGAACGACCACTGGCAGATTTACAACTGGTCGCAGGATGCGGAACAAGACGAGGATTTCTCCGGCGCGTCGGAGTCCATTCCCATCAACCAGGTGCCGAAAAACATCCTGAACGCGGCGGTCAAGGCCTCCTCCCTGATCGGTGACAGCCTCTACGGGGTGGACCTCAAGGAGATCGACGGGCAGCCGCGCATCATTGAGATCAACGACAACCCGAACATTGATGCCGGAGTCGAGGACGAACTGCTGGGCGACGAACTCTATTTGCGCATCATGCGCTCCTTCTACAACCGTATCGAGCGGGAACGCTTCCAGCCACGCTACCTGCAGTAATGCGCACTTATGTTTGACGCCTGCGGCATTCCGTTTGTTTATGTCGTAAACCCTTAGAACTGAGCGCATAAACAAATGGATCTACTCAAGGCTTTAAAAGCGGAGCATTCGTGGAAATTCAAGCGGATCGGCGGCATCTACCAGGTTGAGCTCAGTACGGTCGACGACCTGAAAGCCCTCGAAACACTCGATCCGAAACTCTGGGTCGCCCTCAGTTGTCCCGTCAACGGACTCGAGATCGATCGTGAGACCCTGACCCTGATCGACTTTGACGCCGACGGCCGCGTCCGCATCGAGGAGATGCTGGCCGCCGTACGCTGGACCCTGCAACGCCTCGCCAATCCGGAGTCGCTCTTCGAGGGCGGCGAGTTGCCGCTGTCAGCGATCCACACCGGAGACGCCGAAGGGCAGGCCTTGCTGGCCTCCGCCAAGCAAATCCTGGCCAATGTGGGCGACGACACGCCGGACACGATCTCGGTCAAGGAAGCCGCCAATACGGCCAAGATTTACGGGCAGTCCAAGTTCAACGGCGACGGCATCGTGGCGGCCGACGCCACGGATTCGGAGGAGCTGAAGCAGGTCATCGGCGAGATCATGAACTGCCTCGGCCCCGAGACGGACCGCAGCGGCGAGCCCGGCATCAGTCTCCAGAAACTGGATACATTTTTCAAGGAGCTCGGCAGCTATGAGCAATGGTGGACCCGGGGCGAGGTCGACTCGGCCGAAGGGGCCGACGTGTTTCCGCTCGGCGACGCCACCCCCGAAGCCTTCAACGCCCTGGTGGCGATCGAGCGCAAGGTGGACGACTTCTTCGCACGCTGCCGCCTGGCCGCATTCGACCCGCGCGCGGAAGCCCCGCTCAACCACGACATGAAGCTCTACGAGCGTCTGGCCACAGAGGACTTTTCCGTCAGCCAGACCGACATCCAGGAACTGCCACTCGCCAAGGTCAGCGGCAGCCCTCTCCTGCCCCTCGGCTCGGGAATCAATCCGGAGTGGAAAGCCCGCATGGACAAGTTCTGCAAGCTCGTCATCGGCCCCCTTGCCCTCGGGATTGACGACAGCCTAGCCCCGGAGGAGTGGCGCAAGCTCCGAAGCCGCTTCGGCGACTACCGGAAATGGCGTGAAGCCAAGCCCGACACCGGAGTTGAGAAGCTCGGGATCGCCCGCGTGCGCGAACTACTGACCGGGAACACCCACCGCCAGTTGAATGCGCTCCTGCAGGAGGACTTGGCCCTCGCCCCGAAGATGCAATCGGTCGATGCGGTCGAGAAACTGGCACGCATGCACCGCGACTTGATCCGCGTGCTGAACAACTTCGTCAATTTCAGCGATTTCTACGACGAGGAACGCGCGGCCATTTTCCAGGCCGGCACCCTCTTCCTCGACGGACGCGAATGCCGCCTTTGCCTCAAGGTCGACGACCCGAACAAGCATGCCGCTCTGGCCAGCTTGTCGCGGGCCTTCCTCACCTACTGCGAATGCCGGCGCAAGGACTCACCCAGCAAGTTCCATATCGCCGCGGTCTTCTCGGCCGGCGATTCGGCCAACCTGATCGTGGGCCGCAACGGCGTCTTCCGCGACGGATCCGGCAAGCTCTGGGACACGACAGTGGTGAAGATCATCCAAAATCCGATCAGCATCCGCGAAGCCTTCCTCATGCCTTACGTGCGGGTCGGCCGCTTTATCGGGGACCAGCTTGAAAAGTGGGCCAGCTCCCGCGATAAAGCTATCCAGAAACAACTGGAGACCGGCGTCCAGAACATCGGCAAGGATTCGGCCAACGACGGCAAGGAAGCCAAAGGCGGTCTCATGGGCGGCAATGTCACCGGTATCGCCGGAATGATAGCCGCCGCCGGGATCGCGCTTGGCGCCGTCGGTGCCGGTCTCGCCTCCCTCTTCAACACGATGAAGGCCCTCTCTTGGTGGGAACTGCCGCTCGTCATCTTCGGGCTCATCCTCATGATTTCACTGCCCTCCATGTTCATTGCCTGGCTGAAGATCCGTCAGCGGACCCTGGCCCCGCTCCTTGATGCGTCCGGCTGGGCGGTCAACGGCAAGACTCTCATCAGTTTCCAACTGGGCCGACTCCTGACCCTGCGGGCCACCCTGCCGCTCGATGCGCACTGCAAGTTTGATGAGCGGCACCGTGTGCGCAAGGGCCTCTGGATCGCCCTGGGCGCAGCCGCCTTCGCTTCGGCCGCGGGCTGGGCCTTCCTCATCCTCTAGGCCGCGGCGAGGTTTTTTCCTTCGACTCGGAAGAAAATCGACGCATCGTTCCTAACGATGCAGAAAACAATTCGCGCTTCCCTCGTTTCGGGCTGCCTCCTGAGCACAGCTTGCTGGTTCTCCGGTTGTGGAGCCCAGCAAGCGGATGAACCGGATCCGGTTAGCGACAGCCACACACAGATTGAAGGCAGCGTTACGAAAAGCGCATCGAGCAATAGCTTCGGCAGCACTTGGCAGCACAATGACGCCACCTACCTCGAGACCGACACGATCTATCTGATGGCCGCCGACGGTGAAGTCCTGACCCAAGCCGTCATTGGGCAGCTCGCACCAAAGCTCGCCAGCATCCCAGGCGTCTCCCAGGTGCAAACCACCTCCGATGAATCCTGGCCGGCACCGGGACAGCTGCTGCCCGACATGTGTTTTTTCATCGGCCTCGAGAGCGTGGAAGACAGCAGCAGCCTGATGAAACTCGAGCGGAAGTCGGTACTTCACATGTCCGGAGGCAGCGGCGTGTTCGCTCCCCGCTTCAGCTTCACCGACCACATGACACCGCCATCAATGAAATGGGACATGGAGGGAACGGTGCGGCATGAACTCAGTTACGAAGGCCTGCGTATCAAGGTAAATATTGACGACCTCACAGCCGACGCCCTGGCCAAGGAACTGGACAAAGCGATCCGCGAGAAACTGGACGCCATGCGGAAAGTGGTCAGCGCCCCGATTCCACTCCCCGACTACTTCACCCCCGACTATAGGGAGCAGGCACTACCGGCCGCACTTCAGGCCCGACAGCCCAAAGCGCTGCTGGCGGGGCACAGGCCCTTCGTTCCCTATGAGAGCTACTGGAACTTTTCAGTTGCTGAGGACGAAGTCGAGCCCCTCGCAGCCATGGAAGGCCAACTCGAAGCCGAAGGCTGGAAAATCAAGTATTCGGAAAGCGAGTCCAACCATCTGCCCGGCCTACGGGCCACGCGCAAGCAGTCGACCGAGATCATCGAGATTTGGCCGGTCGATGATCAGACCCCGTTGAGCTTCAACCTGCGCCACAGGCTGCGTCTGAGCCAGCCCGAGATCTTCGCCTTGATTGACCGTGCCTTCGAAAGCGACGCGCCCGCCGGCCTCCTCGCCCACTTTTACCATAACTGGTCGCGAGATCACTGGAAACACTTTGTGCAAATAGTCGAAACCAAGGGACAGGTCGGCTCCAAGCTTTCGGCCTGGGTTCTGATGGAAGCCTATACCAACGCGGGACACAAAGAAGAAGCCCTCGCCCTACTCGACCTTGTCTATTTGCTGGGCCGGATCGACAATTCACAGACAGATAGCCGACTGGCCGAGCGGGGCAAAAAGCTAAACGGCCAACCGGACTGGGCACCGGCATTTCCGAATGAAAGCTCATTAGAGACGTGGGGCATCCCGACACTTGAAATCGGACAGGACATCGCGGTCCGGACGCTCGCCCCAGGCAGATACGCCCTCTTCGCAGCAAGCGGAGGCAATCAGGAAGAAGAGTTGATTTTCTTCCGGATCCAAGACTTGGGTGATGACCAGTATTCCGTATCCAGCGGGCGAGTGGCCTTGCGGCACAGTAGCCGTTCGGACCAACACTTTCGATCGGAATGCAGCCGGAGGCAGCCGGTCATCTCCACAAAAACTGTGAACGACAGACAAACCATCTTCCGCTGCTATAAGGACCCCGAGAAGGATGGCCAATACAAACTGGAAGCCGAAGTAAGGTCCTATCCGGAGGCGGTGCAGGCACAGGCTTCAGAGCACGCAGGGAACAGCTGAAGCATCCGCAGTTGCGGGGTACAGACGACTCGCGAGGAAAGCCTGACGGTTCTCTCATTCAGCTACGATTGCGACGTCCGCGACTTTCTTTTCACCAGCCGCATCTTTCCGTTGTCATCGCTCCGGCCCGTCGCCACAAACGACGGCTTTTTATGGAAATCAAAGACCTCGAACTCGACCAAATCGATATTTACGGCGGCACCCAGGCACGTGTCGCGACCAATGACGACGCGATCAACAGCTACGCCGATTCCATGATGGAAGGCGCTGTCTTCCCGCCCGTTGTGACCTATTACGACGGCACGAAATACTGGCTGGCCGACGGCTTTCACCGCTACCTGGCCGCCCAACGCAACGAATTTGACAGCATCGCCTCGGAAGTGCATCCCGGCTCCCGCACGGATGCGCTGAAGCATGCGTTGGGTGCCAATGCAACCAACGGCGTGTATCGCTCCAACGAGGACAAGCGCAATGCCGTCGAAATCGCCCTTGAGGAATGGCCCAACATGTCCAACGCGGTCATCGCGGAAATGTGCAAAGTCTCGAACGATTTGGTACGCCGTTGCCGCAACGCGATGGAGAAGATGAACCGGATCGATGCCCCGCGCCAGGTCACGGGCAAGGACGGGAAGCAGTACCCTGCAGGCATCGAGCGCCAACCGCGCGGTGAAAGCAGCACACCGAAGGACGACGGCAGCAGCAACTCCGGCGGCGTAGGGGGCGGCTTCAGCGGCAAGGCCAAAGGCGATGCCAGAGCCCCCGGCGGCAGCAACGCCGAGATCGAAGCCGAGGCCCGTAAGATGATCCGCGAAGGCGAAATCAAGCACTCCGAACTCGACAAGCTCGGCAGCGCCACCGCCCTGGACTACGCGGAAACCGCCTTGAATGTACTCAACCGCATGAAGACCGACGATCCTCGGCGGGCCGAAGCGGTCAACCGTATCGAGCGCTGGCTGGAAAAAGAAAAGGCGGGCACCGCCTAAGCCCGCATCCGCTCGAGCAGCTCCAGCAAGGCCGCACCATAGGCCTTGTCCGACACGATACCGGACGGGCCTTTGCTGCGGGTCAGATCGATGATCTTCGGATGCGCGTTGGCCGGACACATGACCCGGGGAAAGGCTTCGAACACGGCCAGGTCATTCAGGTAGTCCCCCACCGCCAACGCATGCCCCGGGTCCACGCCAAGGTAGGCGCACATCAGCTCAATCCCGTCCAGTTTGTGGATACCCGGTAGTATGTCGATGAAGCGGTCGGAGCGGCAGAATTCAAGGCTCGCACACTCGACGGCACTGAAGTCCGCGCGTATCATCGATTCAATTCGCGCAAGCACCTCGTCAGGATCGGCTGCTTCCGGCAAGGCATAGGACAGGTTGCCGACCTTGTCCAAGCGTGGCATGAGGCCGCCGTACACCGCCTCCATCCCAGCCTGCCCGACACGGTCATACCAATCCAGCAGGCGCTGCATTAGCCTGAGGTTCCCGAAACGCTCGACCAGTGTACCCATTTCACACTGACGGGCGACCGCAACGAGGTCCAGATAGCCGTCACGCTCCCGGTCATAGATCACACAGGCATGCTCAAGCAGAAAATAGCGCGCCTTCCGCGTGGTCAAATGCTCGGCGACCTGGGACAGAATCGGCCAGAAACGCCCGGTGTTGATAATGAAATGACTGACCGGAGAGCTTTCAATCGCCCGGTTGAGGCGTTCCAGCATGGCGATTTGAGAGACGGATGGAGTCCAATCCTCAGTCGCACCAAAGGCTTCGCCGTCCTCGGGATTGAGGCATCCATCGACATCCTGGAAGATGATCTGTATCTCGTCTAAGCACATGCTCCTATTTACATTCATGATATCCTACGCAAGGCCAGCTGATTCGAAGCAGGAGGCCAACTAGGGCATTCCCCCTAGTTTAATTGTAAAATCACTCATAGCGTTTTGTCAGAGGATAGTAAAAACCATGCCATCACTTGTTGGTACTCGACATGTTTAGCCACAAACTAACGATAAGTCGTCCAACTGCTTATTCGAACTTGAATTAGTATGATTCATATCCTGACTCAGAACCCGGCCATGCGGGAACAACTCTCAGCTCTTCTCCAGGAGCTGGATCATGAGTTTGTTTTCCATGACGCAGTCGAACCGCTGGTCAAGGCCGTGCGGAAACTAAGCAAGCAGGACCATGTCTTCTACGATCTCCAGTTGGAAGACGTGCTGTGGGCCTTTGAGCGGCTCTACACTGCCTGCAAACGGACCAATCTGGTCGCCTTCGAGCGAATGACCAACGAGACCAGCCTGGAGTACAACCAGTGCCCGGCGGGGGTCGAAAACTACCTTTTGCTCCCGGCACACCCGGAACGCGCGAAGAACCGCCTGCAATCCGTCCTGCGCGAGGTTGCGCAAAAGACGACTGCACGGAAGACGGTAAAGAAGAAAAAGGCGGCCGGCAAAGCCAAACCCAAGGCCACCGGCAAGCAAGCCGCCAAGGCAAAGGCCAAGGCGGATGCGGACAGCCAAGTGGAAGCGCCGGCACCGACCATTGCCCGCTACCTGCAAGCCCGCAGCGGCGTGATGCGCGAACTGCTCTCCGACATCCAGATCGCCTCGGATAAGGCCTCCATCGTCGTGATCGAAGGCGAAGAAGGCGCGGAGTTCGAGCTGCTCGCCCGCGAAATCAATTTCCGGTCCAATGGAGATGCGACTCCCCTGCATGTAGTCGATCCGATGCAATTGCACATCCCGGAACTCATGGAGCTGTTGAAGGCTTCGGAAGGCAAGGAAGGCCCACAGTTCCTCTACCTGGGTCAAACCGTAGACTGGACCGCCAAAGCGGCCGATGAGATCGAACAGTTCATCGAACAATACGACGCCTCCGATAATAAATCGCTTCGCTTGATCTTTTCCTATGCGGAGGACTCCGACTCCTACACGGCGGACGCAGTGCGTCCGCTGGTCAAGACGCTCCGCAAGCGCAGCCAGGGCATTCAATTACCGGGCATGGCCGAGCGGGAGGAAGACATACCGATGATCGCTCATACCGTGTTCAGCACCCTGCGCATGGCCCACCCCTTCCTCCGCACCCGCGTGCTCAGCAACGATGCCATCAGCTATCTCCAGTCGGAAGCCGAAAACATGGATTACTGCCGCCTGACCCGGATCATCCGGAACGCCATGGCGCTTAGCAAACAGGATATCATCGGCGAAGAGACGGTCCGCAACCTGAGCGATGACAGCCCGATGACCCAGCACTTGATCGAGTCGCTGGCTGACGAGCGCTACTTCCGGACGGCCGGCGACTAATACCGCCCATGGGATCGCCACTTCTGGGCGATCAATAGCCTTCCGGATTCGGAACATAGTTTCCCCGGCAGCCCTTCAGATAATGAAGCGCGTGCACCTGCCCGGTCATCTCCAGGACATCCTTGTAGACCGGATCGTGCCAGCCCTCGATGTCGATGGTACCGCGGTAGTCACCGCGTCTCAATTCGCTGATAATATTCGTCCAATTGCTGTCCCCGAAGCCGGGATGCCGGTGTTCGACCACGGTCTCCGGACCATGCATGCCGAATTCGCGCAGGACATCGTGGTGGATCGTCGCGTCCTTTCCATGCACGTGGAAGATACGGCTGATGTACTTCTTCAACTGCGGCAATGGCTCGATCAACTGGCACATCTGGTGACAGGGCTCCCACTCCAAGCCGATATTGTCGGCATCGACCGCATTGAACATCCGCTCCCACGCCCCTGGGTTGAAGGCGATATTGTAATCACCGCTCTCCCAAGTTCCGCCCATGGGACAGTTTTCAAAGGCAATCCGTACACCCTTGCCGGCCGCGCGCTTGGCCAGTTTGCCAAAAACCTCCTTGTATCGCGGCAGTGAGTCCGGCACCGGCTTGTTGCGAATACGTCCGGCGAACCCGCAAACCAGATCCGTGCCGAAGAGATGTGCATGGTCGATACAAACCTCCCAGCCTTTGAGCGTCGCGCGGTCGAGTTCGCCGTCTTCGAGTGGGTTGCCGAAGATTCCCAACGAGGACACGATAGCGCCGGTGCCGGTGAGCACCTCCCTGACTTCGTCCGCCAGGCGCACGAGGTCGACCTCCCCCAAATGCTGCCAGAAATTAATCTGAAAGGACTCAAAGCCATGGGGCAGGATTTGCTTGATATAGCCTGCGGTCTGCGCGCCCTTTCCGGCCAGCGTGCCGATGCGGATGTCGTGTTCACTGAACATGGTGATCTGGATTGTGGATTACAGGTGAATGGTACGGTCCTTGGCATCGGACTCGAAGCAGGCGTCGAGCACGGCTTGGATCTCGGCAGCGCGAGCAAAGTCGGGCTGGTCCGCCACGCCACTCTCGATCGCCCGGATAAAACGTGCGTAGTTCGTAGGCGTCTCGCCGCAGTCCAGCGTTTCCCAGTCCATGATCTGCCGCCCGAGGATGCGGCTGATTTTCAGGCAGGTATAGGAACTATCCAGATCGATGACAATCGAAGCCTGGTCGCCATAGAGCCTGAGTTGCACCTGATTGATATGCGGATAGGCCCAACGCGTCAGGTCAAGGGTCCCCAGGGCCCCGTTGCTGAACTCAGCCGTGATCAAGGCGGTATCGTTGGCATCGAGGGTGTACTCGCCGACCGCGTTTTCCGGGTTCTTCTTGAAATTCTTCAGCCGGCAGTAGACCGATTTGTAAGCCCCCAGCGGCATGGACGCAAAATCCAGTAGATGCACCCCGACATCACCGAGCACACCGGTGCTGCCATGCGACTTGGACTGCCGCCAGAGAAAGCCGGGCTTGCTCCGGCTGTCGCCCCATGCGTCCTGCACGAGCCAGCTCTGGTGGTAATGCGCCCGGACATGTCGCACCGTTCCCAGAACGCCGGCCTCGACCAATTCGCTGGCGCGTTGAATGGCGGAACTGTTGCGATAGGAAAAGTTGACCATGTGTATGACACCGGCCCTCGCCGCAGCATCCCGCATTTCCACGGCTTGCGCATGGTTCAGGGCCAGCGGCTTCTCGCAGAGCAGGTGCTTCCCCGCAGCGAGGACTTTCAAGCCCAGCGGATGGTGCAGCGAATCCGGAACCACGAGTGAAACCGCATCGATATCCTTGCGGATCAGCACTTTCTCGAGCTCAGTGTAGGCGTCCGGAATCGCATGCTCCCTGGCATAGTCCGCAACACGTTTGGCATCGATATCGCAGGCCGCCAGCATGGAACAATTCGGTATCGCCTTGAAAGCACGGGCATGGGCTCCGGCCATGCCTCCTGTTCCCACAATCGCCAAATTAACCATGCCCGTTATTGCATGCAAATGGCGGCCAAATGCAAGCGATGGCGCCGGATACACCGCTATACAGTTAGGCCTCAGTACCGGGCCCGAGGCATCAGCCGATACGGATGATATTGACCGGACAGCCTTCCGCCGCCGCCTCCAAGGCCGGGCGGTCCTCCGCAAATCCTTCACTGTACTGGAAACTCACATCCTCACGAATGACTCGGATCAACCGGGCTTCGCCGTCGGCGTCCATCTCGAAATAATTCGGGGCCACTTCCGCACAAAGCATGCAGCCGATACACTCCGGCTTCTTGTGGGCGATGGGGATCAGTTTCATGACTGGGGCGAGGCCGGCGTTGCCACCGGAACCATGAGGAAAAACTTGTCATTGCGACGCACACGCGCCGACACCTTCAGGCCAAAGACCGTGCCGGCCGCCACCACCTCCGTGGATCCTTCATCCAGATGCATGGCCTCGACTTTGCCTTCCACCACCCCGCTGGTCTCTCCGATGATGACGAATTCATCCCCGACACGAACCTCGCCGATGGCGGTGACCTCGGCCACGCCGATCTTCGCGTAGTAGTGGCTCACATGCCCGCGCATGACCTTCTGGTGGGTGGCCTTGGAACCATAGGCATTCGACCAGCCCTGCTCGCGCCCGAGATAGTAGCCGCTGGAGTGGCCACGATTGTAGACCTTTTTCAGGTCTTCCAGCAATTCTTCGACAAAGGCCGCATCGTAGCTTCCGTCCATGACCGCATCAACCGCGCGGCGGTAGGCACGGATGACCCGCTTGACATACTCCGGCGAACGGGCCCGCCCTTCGATCTTCAAGGTGTGCACCCCCGCCTCCAACACCTGGTCAAGGAACCCGATGGTGGAAATGTCATTGGGCGACATCACGAAGTTGTTGTCGACGGCCAGCTCCTGCCCGGTCTCCTTGTCCTTGACGATGTACTCCTTACGGCAGTTCTGGATACAGGCCCCACGGTTGGCGGAGGCATTGTCGGTATACAACGACATGCCACAACGACCGGACACCGCGATGCAAAGCGCACCATGGGCAAAGGCTTCAATCTCCACGACACGCCCGCTCGGGCCACGTAAATTGCACGCCACCACCTGCTGGCGGATCTTGCGGATCAGGGAAAGGTTCAGTTCGCGGGCCAATACGATACGGTCGCAATACTGCGCATAGAACTGAAACGCTTCGAAGTTGGAAACCGATAACTGAGTCGACAGGTGCACTTCGAGTCCGAGTTCGCGGGCTTTCAGGATACAGGCCATGTCGGCCGCAATAACCGCGTCCACCCCCTGCGCCTTGGCTTCTTCCAATAGCTTGTAGCACAGTTTCAGATCATGGTCATAGAGCAAGGTATTCAGGGTCAAATAGCCACGAATGCCCCCTTGACGGCAGCGTTCCATGATCTCGGGAAGGTCGTCCAAATGGAAAGATCGCCGTGCCCGCGCACGCATGTTCAGCTGGGCCAGACCGAAATAGACCGCGTCCGCCCCCGCCTCGATTGCGGCCTGCAAGGAAGCATAGCACCCAGCCGGTGCCAGAAGTTCGATATGACTGTCCCTGATACTCTGCATTTTGAAAAAGCAAGAACCGCCTATCGTGTGAGGGGCGGACGTCAAGGCTTCAGCGAGCCCATCCTCTGGGGAGATGAAGGGCAAGCAATGGTATCGAGGGCCCTCAAGGCAGTCATTCAACGGCTTTATAGATTCAATATTGTATACGGATTGTATTGGCTCCGGATCGATCTTTCATCTGGATCTAGCTCCAGAAAACCTCATCCATATTGAAGACACGCACAACTGCTTTGATCGCAATGAATTCAACTCCAGAACTCCTTTGGCCCAAACAAACACCGGATGCAAACGGAACTGAACCGGTGCGCGACATCCCCCTCCTTACCGTTTACGAGCCTTCCAACTGCTTCCGTAAAAAGGCGGCCGTGATCGTCTGCCCCGGCGGCGGCTACTCCGGTCTGGCGTCTGCGCATGAAGGCCATGACATCGCGAAATGGCTGAATTGCATGGGAGTCACCGCGATCATTCTGGAATACCGGGTCGGCGCCAACGGGTACAAGCACCCGATTCCCCTCCAGGATGCACAACGCGCGATCCGGACGGTCCGCTCCCGCTCCGGCGAACTGGGAATCGAACCCGACCGGATCGGCATACTGGGCTTTTCCGCAGGGGGCCATCTCGCGTCCACCGCCGGCACCCATTTTGATGCGGGGAATCCCGACTCGGAAGACCCGGTGGAACGCTTCAGCTCACGCCCCGACTTTATGGTACTCTGCTATCCGGTAATCGCATTTGCCGAGACATACGGACATACGGGCTCCAGAATAAACCTGATCGGAGAAGACGCCCCACAGGAATTGGTGGAGCACCTTTCCAACGAACGACAGGTCACGGCGGACACTCCTCCAACCTTCCTCTTCCACACCGATGAAGATCCGGGTGTTCCCGCCGAAAACAGCGTCGCCTTCTACCTCGCCCTGAGGAAAGCCGGCGTTCCGGCCGAGATGCACATTTACAACAAGGGTCCGCACGGCGTCGGTCTGGCCAAGAATATTCCCGGCACCCGCGGGTGGTCGCAAGCCTGTGAGCACTGGATGGAGAATATGGGCTTCCTCGCTTAGGCGACTTCCAGCGACTGATTGGTGGTCCGAAGGACCTCCACAAAATTACGTGCGAGACGTGCCTGTGTGTTACGCCGCCAGACCGCCGACAAGCGGATCTGCAAGTCCTCCCCCTGCTCATCCAGCGGAAGCAGGCGGATGCGTGGATAGACGTTGGCAAAGCGGGGAAACACCAGACTCACGCCGTAATTGCCGGCGATCATCGCCATCATCAAATCCGGACTGGCAATCCTCTTAACCGGATGGTGCCGGATCTTGCGCCCGTCCAGAATGGAATGGGTAATACGGGCATGCAGGTCACGGTAATCCGCCTCACCGATACAAAAAATCGTCTCGTCCGATAATTCGCGCAGACGGATCGATTTACGCTGCGCCAGCGGATGTTCCACACTGAGTGCGATGTGCGTGACCGACTGGGCCACAATTTCCTGCTCCATGTCCTCCGGAATGTGTTTCCGCGCATTAAAGGAAAAGCCCAGATGCACACTGCCCGAACGAAGCTCTGTCAACAGGTCACGGTAACCGATGTCGTGCAAGCTGACCTCGACTTTCGGGTAGGCTTGCCGAAACGCCGACAAGGCTTGGGCCAGTAATCCAACCGACAGGCTCCCGATCCCGGCAATGTGCAAGTGCCCGCGCCGCCCTTCCGCCGCGCTCCGGGTCAGTTCGCCTGCCATCTCCACCCGCTCCAGGATATCCCGCGCCTCCTCCAGAAAGACCGCGCCGGCTTCCGTCAGGCTGGTGCCACCGGTATCCCGTTCCAGTAGCTTCGCCCCGATCGCATCCTCCAACTGCTTGACCTGACGACTCAGCGCCGGTTGTGCCACATGGAGCCGCTCGGCCGCCTGACGATAGTTCAAGGCCTCCGCGACCGCGATGAAATATCTAAGATGACGCAAATCCATGCCAAACTGATATCATTTTGTTATCAATCTACAAGCAACAAAGTACTATCTATCTCAGGATTATCATGTATTTTAAACGACTGTTTGATTAAAAGTTAAAACTGTGACACTTGATGCCCAACGTATAAACCGACTTTAGATACATGAAAACGACTCACACACTTACGCTTTCAAAAACGGTCAGCTTCGCGGCCCTCCTAGCACTGTCATTACTCTTCACGGGCTGCCAGGAGGAAGAGGCCGCAGGCGCAGTGCAGGCCCAAGCCGCGCCGATGCCGGTCACAGTCATGACGGTCCAGCAGCAGGCGGTGGCACTGGCCCGAGAATTGCCGGGGCGCACCTCCCCCTATCGGATGGCCGAGGTTCGCGCCCGTGTAAACGGCATTGTGGAGAAGCGCCTGTTCGAGGAAGGCACCGATGTCGAGTCTGGCCAGGTACTCTTTCAAATCGATCCGGCGCCCTACCAAGCCACCTACGATGCCGCCAAGGCGGCATTGGCCAGGGCCGAAGCCAGCTACGCATCGGCCAAGTCGCAGGCCGAACGCTACCAGGAGCTCGTCGCGACGAACGCCATCTCGAAACAGAATTATGACGATGCCGTCGCTTCCGAACAATCGCTGAAGGCGCAAATTGCCGCCGCCAAGGCGGACCTGAAGGCCGCTGAAATCAATCTGGGCTACACCGAAGTCACCGCTCCGATCAGTGGCCGCATCGGTCGCGCCGGCGTGACCGAAGGCGCTTATGTGCAACAGGCCGCCGCGACTCTGCTCGGCACCATCCAGCAATTGGACCCGCTTTATATCGACCTGAACGAATCCGCCGAGGAGGTGCTGCGCTTGAAAGAAGCGCTGGCCAGCGGCAAGCTGAGCCGCAGCAGCGACGGCAATGCCAAGGTGGAAGTTGTCCTCGCCGACGGAAGCCTCTACCCGCATGCCGGTTCCCTGCAATTCTCGGACGTCACGGTCAACCCCGGCACGGGCACTGTCACACTCCGGGCCATCGTTCCGAATCCGGAGGCGAAACTCCTGCCCGGCATGTTTGTCCGTGCCCGTCTGGAGGAAGGGACCGACCCGAATGCAATTCTGGTCCCTCACTCGCTGGTCTCACGCAACGCGCGGGGTGAAGCGGTCACACTGGTGGTCGGCTCGGAAGGTACCGTCGAGAGCCGCATTCTGGAAAGTCAGCGCTCCGTAGGCAGTGCCTGGCTGGTTACCGGCGGCCTTGAACCCGGCGACCGCATCATCACCAATAACCTGCAGAAGATCCGTGCCGGCATGCAGGTACAGGTACAGTAAGTGAACCGACACACGAATCCCTAAGGAAACTTTCCCACTATGGCCCGCTTTTTTATCGACCGACCCGTCTTCGCATGGGTGATCGCCATCATTATCATGGTGGCGGGGGTGCTCTCCATCAAGGAGCTGCCCATTGCGCAGTACCCAAGCATTGCCCCGCCGGCGATCAGCATCCAAGGCAGCTACCCGGGTGCGTCCGCCAAAACACTCGAAGACACCGTGACCCAGGTGATCGAGCAGAATATGTCCGGACTCGACCACCTGCGCTATATGGAATCCTCCAGCGATTCGACCGGTAGCTTCGAAGTGACCTTGACTTTCAACGCCGAAGCCGACCCGGATATCGCCCAGGTGCAGGTACAAAACAAACTCTCGCTCGCCACACCACTACTCCCCCAGGAAGTGCAGCAGCTCGGCTTGCGGGTGACGAAGTCCGTCCGTAATTTCCTTTTGGTCGTCGGCTTCCGCTCGACCGATGGCAGCCTGTCCGCCGCCGACATCGGCGACTATGTCATCAGCAATGTCAAAGAGCCGCTCAGCCGGGTGCAGGGCGTGGGTGAAATTCAAACCTTCGGGACCCAGTACGCCATGCGTATCTGGCTGAATCCCGACAAGCTGAATGACTACGGACTGATGCCTTCCGATGTCGCCGCAGCGATCCAGGTGCAGAATGCACAAATTTCAGCCGGTGAGTTGGGCGGCAGTCCTTCGGTCGAGGGACAGTTGCTCAACGCCACGATCACCGCGCAGACACGACTGCAAACCGTTGAAGAGTTTGAAAACATCCTGCTCCGGGTGAATTCCGATGGCTCCCAGATCCGTATCAAGGACGTCGCACGTGTGGAGATCGGCAGCGAAAGCTACATCACGCAGGCCCGCTTCAACCAGGCACCGGCATCGGGGATGGCCATCCGCCCGGCGACCGGAGCCAATGCGCTCGATACGGTCGATGAAATCCGCAAGCAGATAGATGCGATGAAGCCCTTCTTTCCGGAGAGCCTTGAAGTGGTCTACCCAATGGATACGACCCCGTTCGTGCGCATCTCCATCCATGAGGTGGTCAAGACACTCGTGGAAGCCGTCATCCTTGTCTTCCTTGTGATGTACCTCTTCCTGCAGAATTTCCGGGCCACCCTCATTCCCACAATTGCGGTGCCGGTCGTGCTCCTCGGTACCTTCGGGATCATGGCAGCCGCAGGCTTCAGTATCAACACGCTGACCATGTTCGGGGTCGTGCTGGCCATCGGCTTGCTCGTCGACGACGCGATCGTGGTGGTTGAAAACGTGGAGCGGGTCATGAGTGAGGAAGGCCTGCCGGCCAAGGCGGCCACGCGGAAGTCCATGGACCAGATCACCAGCGCACTGGTGGGCATCGGCATGGTCCTCTCTGCCGTGTTTATTCCCATGGCATTCTTCGGCGGATCGACCGGTGTGATTTACCGTCAGTTCTCCATCACCATCGTGTCGGCCATGGCACTCTCCGTTGTGGTCGCAATCATCCTGACACCGGCACTCTGCGCCACCATGCTCAAACCGGTGCAAGCAGGCCATCATCATGAAAAGCGCGGCTTCTTCGGATGGTTCAACCGCACCTTCGACCGAAACGCACATCGCTACGAGGGCGCGCTGAATTACCTGATCCACCATAAGGTCAAATCCTTCATGCTCTTCGGCTTGATAGTCGCCGGCATGGTTTATCTCTTTAAGGAGGTGCCGACCGGCTTCCTCCCGGATGAAGACCAAGGTACCCTTTTCGCCCAAGCGCAGTTGCCGCCCGGATCCACCCGCGAACAAACCCTCAAGGTACTCGAACGCATCGAGGAATATTTCCTCGTTAATGAAGCCGAAAATGTGGAAGGCATGTTCGGCGTCACCGGTTTTAGTTTTTCCGGCCGCGGCCAGAACCAAGCCATCGCCTTCATCCGCCTGAAAGACTGGGAAGAACGCAAGCGCCCGGACCAGTCCGTCGAGGCGATCCAGAAGCGCGCGATGGGAAAATTCCTGCAATTTGATGATGCCTTCGCCTTTGCCTTCGCGCCGCCTGCGGTGATGGAGCTCGGCACCGCGACCGGCTTCGACCTGCGACTCGTCGACAAGGCGGCCCATGGGCACGAGGCCTTGGTCCAGGCGCGGAACCAGTTACTGGGCATGGCTTCGAGCGAACCGAGCATGACCAACGTCCGGCCCAACGACCTGGATGACACCCCGCAATTCAAGATCAATATCGACCAGGAAAAAGCATCCGCTCTGGGCGTATCGATTGCGAGTATCAACAGCACGCTTTCCGCCGCCTGGGGGTCCTCCTACGTGAACGACTTCATCGACCGTGGCCGCGTCAAACGTGTCTATATCCAGGCCGATGCCCCCTACCGGATGCTACCGGAAGACATCAACCGCTGGTATGTCCGGAACAATGTGGGCGAGATGGTCCCCTTCTCAAGCTTCTCCAGCGCGGAGTGGGAAATGGGTCCGCCCAAGCTGGGACGCTTCAACGGCGAACCGTCGATGTCGATCGCCGGCCAACCTGCACCGGGCGTCAGCTCTGGTGAAGCCATGGCCAAGATGGAAGAACTGGTCGGGCAGCTGCCCGCCGGCTTCGGCCTCGAATGGGCCGGCTTATCCTATGAAGAAAGACTGGCCGGCAGCCAGGGCCCGATGCTCTATGCGCTCTCGCTGCTCGTCGTCTTCCTGTGTCTGGCAGCGCTCTATGAAAGCTGGGCCGTACCGGCTTCGGTTCTACTGGTGGTGCCACTGGGCGTGATCGGCACACTGACAGCCGCCCTGCTCTTCGGCATGCCAAACGACATCTACTTCCAGGTGGCACTTGTCACCATCGTCGGCCTGTCGTCGAAGAACGCGATTCTGATCGTTGAATTCGCCAAGACCTACTATGACAGCGGCATGAGCCTGTACGAGTCGGCCGCCAAGGCGGCACGCATGCGCTTGCGTCCGATCCTGATGACCTCGTTGGCCTTCGGCTTCGGCGTGCTGCCGCTCGCTCTGAGCTCGGGCGCGGGTGCCGGCAGCCGGAATGCCATCGGCACCGGGGTGCTCGGAGGCACGATCTCGGCCACCTTACTCGGCGTCATCTTTGTTCCGATCTTCTTTGTCGTCATCGTCGCACTCTTCAGGGTCAAGCCCGTAACTCCTCCAACGGACCCGAACCAGGCATAAACATGAGATACCTGTATCCAATTCTAAGTCTCGCATTGCTCTCCGGATGCTCGCTGGCACCGGATTATGAGCGGCCGGCAAGTCCGGTTGCGGAAAGCTTTCCCCTCGCGGAAAACGTCCCCGGCACACAAAACGTGCCGAAGTGGGAGACGGTTTACGCGAATCCTGAACTTCAGCAGCTGATCGACCTCGCACTGGAACACAACAGGGAACTTCGTATCACAAAACTCAATACGGAACAACTGCGCGCCTACTACCGCATCCAGCGTGCGGCCCTCCTGCCGAGCCTCGATGCCAGCGGCAGCGGGACACGCCAGCGCACGCCGGCCGATCTCAGCTATTCCGGGCAATCCACCACCTCCAGTTCCTACAATGTCGGCCTCCAAATGCCGTCCTACGAGCTGGATTTCTTCGGCCGTATTCTCAGCCTCAAGGACCAGGCTTTGCAGAGTTTCCTCGCCACCGAAGCGGCCGAAGCCAGCGCGGAGATCAGCCTTGTCCGCTCCGTCGCCAACCAATATTACAATCTCCTCGCCCTACGGGAGCAGCATGCTCTCGCGATCAGCAGCATGGAAGCGGCGCAGCGAGCCTACCAGATCAACAAGGACAGCTTTGACGCCGGGATCGGCACCGAACTGGACCTGCGCACCGCGGAAGCACAAACACAGGCCTACCGCGCCCAGGCCCTGAGTCTGGAGTCGCAGATGCAACAGGCGACGAATCTCCTCGCCCAATTGATCGGAACGAAACTGCCGGAACTGGCCAAGCAATCGATCCTGGCCTCCCAGAATACTCCGATCGACTTGCCCGTCGGCTTACCCTCCGACCTGTTGACGCGCCGCCCCGACATCCGGGCAGCGGAACACCAATTGATGGCCGCCCATGCCAATATCGGAGCCGCTCGTGCCGCCTTTTTTCCCTCGGTTCGGCTCACCGCATTTGGCGGTACCGCCAGCGCGGAACTGAGCGGCCTCTTCGAATCGGGTTCGGCCATGTGGAGCTTCACCCCCAGCATCACGGTGCCGATTTTCGCCGCCGGTCGCAACAAGGCCAACCTCGACGTCGCCTGGATCCAACAGCGCTCTGAAATCGCCGCTTATGAATTAGCGATCCAGACCGCCTTCCGTGAAGTATCGGATGCACTCGCGGTACAAGCGACGATCAAGGAGCAAATCACCGCGCAGGAAATCAGGGTGCAGGCCGCCGAGCGACGGAAAGAACTCACCTCCCAGCGCTTCGATGCCGGGGTTGACAGCTATTTACCGGTGCTACTGGCGCAACAGGAACTCTTCAGTGCCCGGCAGGATCTGATTCAGGCACGCTTGAGTAAGCTCACCAACCAGAGTGCCCTCTTTGCCGCCTTGGGCGGCGGTTGGGACGACAACGAGCAATAGTTGCTAGAGCACCCCTTCCTTTAAACAAAAAGCCACCTCTCCAATATTTAGAGAGGTGGCTTTTTGAATTAACTTCACACGACATGTCTGGCGACAGCGGCATGAAAATAGGATCAGCTCTTATCGGATCCAAACCTCGCGGGTGCGCGGGTTGCCATAGGAATCGAAGGTCATACGCTCTTCTTTCAGAACTTCATTCAGCTCATCGAGCGTGAAGTCGTAACCATCCTCTTTAGCCATGGCGATGAAATCCTCTTTTGTTTCAAGGAGATCGTATTTGATACGAAGCTTTTTATCGGCACCACCGGCCATCATGAGCTTTTCTACGTTTTCTTTAGACATTTTTATTTTCCAGTTAAGTTGAAATGGTGACATTTAACCACGTTTGTGTGGTTTCATGATCGCGTGTCAGCGAGCACCCTGAATGCCATTGAACTGAATTGTGGACTTTTTATGCAAGCAAGCCCACCCTTTATTATCCAGCCTAATTCGCTGCCCACAAGGCGCTTATATAAATACAAACGCGGGCGAGTAAGCAACTTGCCCCCTACGGGCATTCTGCTTTGATCAGTTACATGTCGACCTTTCGCACTCTACTGGCCCTCTACCCCCTCTGCTCACTACTTCATTCACAACCCACGATCGAGTCCATCGCCACCGGATTTCGTTTCACCGAAGGTCCGGCATTGAATGCGGAGGGCGAGCTTTACTTCACAGATATTCCCGACAGGAAAATCTACCAATGGAATGAAACCGAGGGCATACGGGTGTTTCGTGAAGCATCCGGCAAGGCAAACGGATTGATGTTCGATCCAAGCGGACAGCTCCACGCCTGCGAAGGCGAGAGCCGCGTGCTCAGCTACTACGATACCGACGGCCATCGTCATGTTCTCGCCGATTCCTACAACAATCATCCGTTCAACAGCCCCAACGACCTCTGGATCGACCCGAAAGGCGGTATTTATTTCACCGACCCGCGCTATGGCCGTCGGGACAACCTCGAACAGGACGGTGAGCATGTCTACTACCTCAAACCTGACCGTTCCGAAGTGATCCGTGTGATCGACGACATGATCCGCCCCAATGGACTTATCGGGACAAGCGACGGCAAGTATCTCTACGTGGCGGACCATGGTGGAAAGCAGACTTTCCGCTACACGATTCGAGACGACGGCCATCTGGAGCAGAAGCAACTCTTTGCCGCTCAGGCTTCTGACGGGATGTCCATCGATTCAAAAAACCGTATCTATCTGACGGATGCCAAGATCGACATTTATGAAGCGGACGGCAGCTTGTGGCAGAGCGTCGAACTACCGGAGCGGCCCGCGAATGTACTGGTGGCAAGCGAGGATCCCCTGTCTCTGTACGTCACGGCACGCAGCTCGGTCTACCGGATCAGCCTGCCCGATACGAACGACAACTAATCGCTCATAAAGTTCAGGTGTCAGCCTCATAGCCGTAACGCGAGAGGATACCGGAGAGCTCCCGATTCAACTCGGTTACCGTATGCGCCTCAAGTTTGGAGCGAAAGCCTCCAACCTGCCCGGACCGCTTATGGCTCCCCTGCTCCTCCCGGTCCTTCGGGCGGGAACGACGACGGATTTCCTCCGCCACCTCATCTCGGATCGGAAGATAGCGGCGAAGCTTTTCCAGGAAATTGTCAAAATCCGAAATCATGTCCTCATAGCGGAGCAGGACCGCTCGAGGACAACGCTCAAGCACATCGCCGACATTCTTGAAATGGATTTGCTGGGACTTCGCAAACTCCAGCACATAGGCGTCCAATGACATCGATTGGATCATCGCCCTCCGCTCTTCCTGCTTCACCCGAATCTCCGGCAGGGCACTCATGGGATGCGTAAATCCGAAGGAGTAATAGGAAGACACCAGGATGTCACGCGGATCCCGGATCATCACATAGGCAATCTTGTCCCGGATGAACTCGGGAGCGATCACGGGTTGGACCAGCTGCTTCCAAACCGGCCCCGTCCCGCCTCCAGACAGGCGAAGCGGCCCGTAGACATGCCCCCGCTTGCGATAGCGCACCGAGACCAGAGCGTCCGGCTTGTTCATAAAGATCCGTTTAGATTGATTGACCAACAGAAGGCCGTCCACATGCTTCAGGATGTAGTCGCTGAACAAGGTGCTGGCGCACTTGTGGAGGGAAAAGAAATAGACGGATTCAGGCAGGTCCCAGTTCAGGTAGGAATGTCGTATGGCACGCAGTTTTTTCATCGTATCCACTTACTATGAAAGACGCTGTGCCTTGAAACAAGCCGCAGTTGCCGGATCGGGAACTTTTGAGCGACTGCCTGGCCACTCCCGATGAAAGGCTTAGCCTCGAAGCGCCTTGCGGTAATGGACCGGCGACACACCGAAGAAGCTCTTGAACTGGCGGCTGAAGAAATAAATGTCACGATAGCCCAGGACCTCGGCGATCTCACCGACCCGTAATTGGCTGCTTTCAAGGTAACGCCGGGCCTGAATCATTTTGCAGTTCAAAAGGAATTGCTTCGGAGCGATACCGACCTGCTTGGAAAATTCGCGGTCAAAATGCGAGCGCGAGATGCCCGCCTCGCGGGCCAGCGCATCCATGGAGACGATCGACGCGGGCGCCTCGTGGATGCGGCGGATCGCCTTGGCCACCCGCCGGTCCAGCAGGACATCGACTGCGGTCGGCGCACTCGAACAACACTGTGCAATCAACTGGTAGAGTTGACGGGCTAAGGTGGCCTCGTCTTCCCGCCGGAAAGCCAGACGCATGATGGCATCGATCTGATGTTTCAACACTGACAAGGAGGACACTTCCCGTCCGAGCACCGGAAAACCCTCTACCGCTTCCATCACCGTTCCGTCATACACTGGTAGGAAATGGGCGGAGAAGCGAGTGACCCGCTCCCCTGAAAAGTGCGCAGCGGAAATCTTCTGCCCCGGAGCAAAGACAAAGAACATCCCCGGCTTCAGGCGGAAGGTTTGCCCGTCACAACTCAGGTAGGCCTCGCCCGTCAGCGCCGCCCAGAAATTGTAATGCCGATCCCCCGAGGTCTCCCACTCCCAGTGCTCCACCTCCGTACACAGGTAGGGGAACCACGGTCGGTCCTCCAGAAGTATGCTGTCGAAAGGCAGCTCTGTCTCGTTTACTTTCATCGACTCAAACCGTACCGTCTCCTTTGCTCGACCTGCTTCCACCCATAACATGATGAAAAAGTGCAAATTTAAGAAAGAGCAATCCATTTTCTTGAATTAGAAAATCTGCTAGTCTAGCGAAATGACATCTGCAGACTACCTCCACTCAGTATTCTCTCTGGACGGCAAAGTGGCCGTTGTAATCGGCGGCACCGGTGAATTGTGCGGCGCCATGGCCGAAGGGCTGGCCGCAGCCGGCGCGGAAACCGTATTAGTCGGCCGCAGTGAGGAAAAAGCCAAGGCGCGCCTCGCCAAGATCGAGGAAAAAGGCGGCAAAGCCTACTTCGAAAAGGTCGACGTCAATTCCAAGGAATCCATTCAGGCTCTGCTCGACTCAGTGCTCGAAAAGTCCGGCAAGGTCGACATCCTGGTCAACGGCGCCGGCGTCAATTCCCCCACACCCGTCTTCGACATCCCGGAGGAGGAATTCGACCGCATCATCAACACCAACTTGAAGGCCGTACTCTTTGCATCCCAAGTCTTCGGCAAATACCTCGTCGACCGTGGTGAAGGCGGCAGCATCATCAACATCGGCTCGATGAGCGGTATCATCCCGCTTTCCCGCGTCTTCACCTACTCCGCGACGAAGGCTGCCGTGCACAACCTCTCCAAGAACCTGGCCCGCGAATGGGCGGAGCAAAAGGTTCGTGTGAATACCATCGTTCCGGGCTTCTTCCCCGCTGAGCAAAACAAGAAGGTACTCACCCCCGAGCGCGTGGCCAGCATCATGGGCCACACGCCGGCCAACCGCTTCGGCGAAGCCCAAGAATTGATCGGGGCCACCCTGCTCCTCGCATCCGACGCCTCCAGCTTCATGAACGGCGCCGAAATCGTGGTCGATGGCGGCTACGCATCTATGACGATTTAGCGAAGCATCGCTTCGCTAAATCGGTTTACTAGTTTTCAGTTACTGACTGTATCAACTGAAAACTGGCCAACTGAAAACCGAACCACTTCAATACATGTCTTATCTCCACGAAAATTTCCTCCTTCCCAACAAGACCGCGCAGCGCTTGTTCCATGAGGTCGCCAAGGACCAGCCCATCATGGACTACCACTGCCACCTGTCACCGGAAGCGATTGCCAATAATGCCCGATTCCCGGACCTGGCCGAAGTCTGGCTCGGCGGTGACCACTACAAGTGGCGTGCCATGCGCGCCTCCGGCGAACCGGAAACGCTGGTCACCGGCAAGGATTCCAGCCCGAAGGAGAAATTCGACGCTTGGGCCCGCACTGTCCCTCAAACCGTGCGCAATCCCCTGCACCACTGGACTCACCTCGAACTGAAGCGCTACTTCGGTATCGATGAAGTGCTCAGTCCGGCCACAGCGGATGTCATCTGGGAAAAGGCCAATGCCCAGCTCGCGGAAGACAGCTTCAACGTCCATAACATCTGCAAGCAGTACGACATCCGCGCCATCGGCACAACCGACGATCCGATTGACACGCTGGAGCACCACGCCGCCTTTAATGCCAGCGGCAACCGTACTAAAATGTTCCCGACCTACCGCCCCGACAAGGCGATGATCACCACCAACGTGAAGGGCTGGAATGAATGGACCGACCAGTTGGCGAACGTCTCCGGCAAATCACTCGACTCGGCGGCGGACTTCATCGACGCACTCAAATCTCGCCATGATTACTTCCATGAAAAAGGCTGTCGCCTGACAGACCACGGATTGGAAGCCTGCCCGTACGCACCTTGCAGCGACGAACAAGCCGAGGTCATCTTCAAGAAGCTACGCGCCGGCGAAACACTCAGCAGCATCGAAGCCGAAGAGTGGATGACATTCATCATGGAAGCCGTTGCCCGTTGGAACACAGAAAAGGGCTGGACCATGCAGCTCCACCTCGGTCCGATTCGGAACAACAACACCAAGATGTTCAAGCAGCTCGGTCCGGACACCGGCTACGATTCCATGCTCGACGAACCGGTCGCCCGTAAGACCGTGGCCTTCCTCGACAGCCTCGTCACCGCCGACGCCCTCCCGAAAACAATCTTCTATCACATCAACCCCTCCTTCCTCTACGCTTTCGCGACACTCATGGGCAGCTACCAGGACGGCAGCGTTCCGGGCAAGATGCAACTCGGTTCCGGTTGGTGGCACGTCGACACCCTCGACGGCATGCGCACACAGATGGAAGTGCTGTCCAGCGTGGGACTCTTCTCCCGCTTTGTCGGCATGTTGACCGACTCCCGCAGCTTCCTGAGCTTCCCGCGTCACGAATACTTCCGCCGCCTCGTCTGCAGCATCGTCGGCACCGATGTCGAAGCCGGGCTCATCCCGGACGACAAGGATCTACTGGATAAGCTCGTCAAAGGCATCTGCTTCGACAACGCGAAGAACTACTTCAACTTTCCCGGCGTCGAGTAAGTCAACCACGGATGACACGGATACACGCTGATTCAATATCATTAAACTATCCGCGTGCATCCTCGTGCATCTGCGGTTAAACAATTCCCAACACACATATGAAAATCCTCCTCACGACTACCTCCTACCAAGACTGCCCCGGCGACCACCATGCACTGCTCGAAAGCACCGGTGCGGAAATCGTCCGCGAACGCGGCCCGCTCTCCGAAGCCCGCATGCTGGAACTGGCCGGCGACTTCGATGCCTTCCTCTGCGGCGACGACGAAATCACCAAGGCCGTCATCGACAAGTCCCTGCCCAAGCTGAAGATCATCGCCAAATACGGCATCGGCGTGGACAAGATCGACGTGGCCTATGCCACCGAGAAGCAAATCCCCGTCAGCTTTTGCCCCGGCGTCAATCACACCACCGTAGCCGAACACGTCTTCATGCTTCTGCTCGCGCTGAACAAGAATCTCATCGAGCAAGCAAATGCCACTGCCGCCGGCGGATGGAAACGAATGACCGGCCATGAGATAATGGGCAAGACCATCGGCATCATCGGCCTCGGCCGTATCGGCCGCGAAGTCGCCATCCGCGCCAATGCCTTCGGCATGACCTGCATCGGCTACGACCTGTACTGGCCGGAAGACTTCGCCAAGGAGCACAATGTCAAGCGCATGGACGGCATCACGCAGCTCCTGCGCGAAAGCGATATCGTATCCCTACACACGAACCTGACCGAAGAAACCCGCGACATGATCTGCGAGACCTCCATCAAGAACATGAAGGACGGCGCCATCCTGATCAACTGCGGCCGCGGCGAGCTCACCCACACCTCGGACATCGCCGCCGCACTGGAAAGCGGCAAACTGGCCGGCTACGGAGCCGACGTGCTCGACCAGGAACCGCCCGCGTCCGACCACCCGCTGCTCGGCGCGAAAAACTGCATCATCACACCGCACGTGGGATCCCGCACTTACGAAAGCGTCCAGCGCCAAGCCGGCATGGCCACTGAGAATCTGGTTCTTCTTTTGAAAGGACAAAAACCACTGGCTCAGGTCAACGACGCTCCTCCTCCCAACGCACTAATTTAACCACAGATTCACACAGATGGACACAGATTCAAATCCGTGTGAATCTGTGTTCATCCGTGGTTCAAAAACTCATCATCTTATGTCCGAAACATTCTACATCGTTCCGCAGGAACAACACGACACCCTCGTCGCCCAAGCCTATCAACACCGCGGATACACGGCTGACGAAGCCGCACAGGCCGCCCGCTTCTCCGCCTTCGCCTCGCATCACGGCATCCGCACGCATAACGCCATCAAGGCGCTGCACCTGGACCACCTCTTCGGTAGCGCGGCCGGCGGCTGCGCACCGGCCGCGGAGATCGAGAAGGTTGAGTCCCGTTTTGCGGCCAGCGAAACCTGGAACGCAAACAAGAAGCTCGGCCAGGCCACCGCTTATGAAGCGATCGATACGGCCATGGCACTCGCCGACAAATACGGCATCGGCCAGGTCTCCGTCGACAACGCCTTCCACTATCTCTGGGGTGGCGGTTATGTCATGGAAGCCGCCAAGAAAGGCTACATTGCTTACACCAACTGCACCGCGGCCCTAGCCGAAGTCGTGCCCTTCATGGGCAAGTTCCCGACTCTCGGCACCAACCCGCACAGCTGGGGCTTCCCGACCACCGACGCAGTGGGCTTCCCCATCGTGATCGACTGGGCCACCTCCGTCATCGCCATGGGACGTGTGCAACAGTTCCTCCGCGAAGGCACCGCGCTGCCTCCCAATGCGGCAGTGGACAAGGACGGCAAGCCGACGACCGACGCCAAGGAAGTCGCCGCACTCATGCCTTTCGGTGCGCACAAGGGCTATGGCCTCAGTCTGATCAACGAAATTGTCGGTGCCTTTATCGGAGGCAGCCTGCCCACCCTTCGCAGCCGTCAGGCCCCCGAAGGTGAAAAGCGCACACCCGCATTCTACTTTCAGGTCATCCATCCGGATGCGATCAACGGCGGCGCTTTCGCCAAGGGCCGCAACCAGGCTGAAAACGTCAAGGCGGTCATCGAGGATATCCTCGGACACGGCAACGAAAACTGCCTGCTCCCCGGCCAAATCGAAGCCAAGTGGGCCGAACGCGTGGTTAAAGCCGGCGGCCTTCTCTTTTCCAAGGCCGAAATCGAAGCCTTCAACGAGATCGCCGAAGAATGCGGCGCTCCCACCTGGGAACTCGGAAGCTTCCCGACCGAAGCCTAAATTGGTTTTGCAAACGGGTGGTTGGCTGATGCCGACCACCCGTTTTTTTATATCCCGGAAGGACCGAAAGCATGCTTCGTCGGCAACTGGCTTTAGCCGCCCCTCCCGATCAGGCCAGCGAAGCTCTTTCTTCCGGAAGGGGCGCATGGCTGAAGCCGTGCAGAAAGCACTGCCTAGAAGCGCACCACCGAATCGTCATGGTCCAAGCGTTTGCGCAGCTCGATCGGGCTACAGCCGAAACGGCGCTTGAACGCCCGGGAGAAGGTACTCTGGTCGTTGAAACCACACTCCGAGCAGATGGCGACCAGTTTCATATCGGTATCGGTGAGGAGCTGCATCGCCCTTTGAAACCGTACCTGGTCGAAAACTTCCTTGGGCGAAGCGTTGAAGGCTTCATGGAACAATCGCCTCAAATGGGAAACCGAGACGTGTGCCTGTCGGGCGATTTCGGAGATACTCGGATTTTGCTTCATGTGATCCACCGCCCATGCCAGGGCATCTTCAACCGATTGGCGCATGTCAGCATTCTGATGGTCCTCGGCATCCGTCCAGAGCTCGTAAACCAGCAAACTCAACTCTAAGAGCGCGTGCTCATAACACAGCACCATGCCGGGCGCCGGATCATTCCAATAGCCTTCCACCTTGTCGGCCAAGTCGCGGAGTTGACCGCATTGCTTCGCATTCAGCTGCACCGAGATGCCTCCGCTGTCCGAAGGAATCGCCCGCAATAGAACCTCCGGGATAAAGCGAAAGTGGAAGACGACAATGGTCGCCTCCTTCCCGGGTTCCCCTGTCCAGGCATGATCCGATTGCGGCGGCGAGAGCCAAAGCCTCTGTGAGGACAGGTCCTCCAATGTATGTCTGGAGCGATCTGTTTTGCCGATCCGGCCCTCAATCACCGCCTGAAACTCCCAGAATAAACGCCGCATCTCGGGGATCGGCTTCTCGTAGTACGAACGTGGGCCGCGATTGAAATATGTAAGCATGCCCTGTCCTAGATTCCATGAGCGAAAAAGTCAAACAGTTGAGCGAAGCTCCTATAGACAGGCTATTAAAATAAATGCATAATGAGCGATAATTACCCACCCCACCAAGACACGGACCTAAACCCCACCCTGAGATGAAGACAATCGAAGCATACACATTTGGCATGGGCGACCGTTTTGCCCATCAAGGCGAAGCCCAACTCAATGCAGTTTTAAAAGCCAATGCCATAGGCCTTAAAATTTATCCCACTTGGAATAAATCGCACCGTGAGCATACCATTGTCGGATCGGTACCGCACAGTCTCCGCGAGGAAGCCGATGCCGCGGTGAAAGCACTGGGCTGGAGCGACAGTTATTACGTGGATGCCGATCACATCAAATTTGACACCGTCGGCCCTTTCCTCGAAGGCAGCAATTTCTTCACCCTCGATGTGGCCGATTATGTCGGCGAAACACCGGATACCGCCGCGGTAGCGAAATGGCTCTCCAGCATCGAACAATATTTCGGAGAACTGGCCATTGAGGGCCTCGACGAACCTGTCACTTTGAGCAAGGAGGCCGCCGAGGCATCCGCCGCCAAATACTTCAACGCGATCGCCAAGGCTGGGGAACTCTACCGCAAAATTGAAGCCGAGAAATCGGATCCCGCCTTTGTCACCGAAGTCTCGATCGACGAAACCGACCTCCCCCAAGGGCCGGAAGATATTTTCTACATCCTGTCCATGATGGCCCTGCAGGAGATTCCGGTTCAAACCGTAGCGCCCAAATTTACCGGTCGCTTCAACAAGGGTGTCGACTACGTCGGCGATTTGGCCCAGTTCGAAAAGGAGTTCCATGCCGACCTCTGTATCATCGCCTTTGCGATCAAGACCTTCGGCCTGCCGGAAACCCTCAAGATCAGCGTCCACTCCGGCAGCGACAAGTTCTCCCTCTACCCGATCATCAACAAGCTGATCAAGCAGCATGGCGCGGGCCTGCACGTGAAGACAGCCGGAACCACTTGGCTCGAGGAAGTCATCGGCCTGGCCCGCTCCGGTGGCGAAGGTCTGGCAATTGCCAAGGAAATCTACACCAAGAGCCTTGAGCATTACGAGGAACTGACCGCCCCCTACAGCACCGTGATCGACATTGACACCAGCAAGCTGCCGGCTCCCGAAACCGTTGCGTCATGGACTTCGGACGAGTATGTCGCCGCCTTGGAGCATGATCAGTCCAATCCCGCTTACAACCTCCACCTGCGCCAGCTGATCCATGTCGGCTTCAAGATCGCCGCAAAAATGGGCGCTCGCTATACGGATGCCCTGAAGGCGAATGCGACCGTTATTGGCGATGGCGTAACCTACAATCTTTTCGAGCGACACATGCGCCCGATCTTCGGCGCATAAGCTGAGTTAATTAAGCCACAAAGCACCCCTTTAGCTTGTCCTGAGCGAATTTTTCCACTAGGTTAGTTTTGTTCTGTCTACCCCAGCACAAGACTTACCGGACTCGCCCCGACAACTTATACTCCTCAGCCAAAAGGCCGAGGAGCTGGAGTTGCTTTCGTCCCAGCTTGAATCCGACGATATCGGTAGTTTCGAACTCAGGCGCGTGAGCAGCCTGAAGCAACTGAACAAGCTGCCCTGGCAGGCAGAATGTCACGCGGTTTTGCTCGACATGCGGATAGGCCGTTCGCTGGTACGCGAGACGATCCAAACCATCGGCGAAAGCCAGGGCACGGTTGCCTTGCTCTGCCTCTGCCGCAACCACAAGGAGCTGCTCAACTATCAGGAATGGATCCACCTGGTCGACGACTACCTCTTGCTGGAATCCATGGATGACGGCGAACTGCTGACCCGCATCTCCCATGCAATCCGGAGGCGCAAGAAGGAGTATGAGTTGATCCACGAACAGACCCTGCTGCAATCCCTGATGGATAACATACCGGATGCGATCTACTTCAAGGACCTTGAGAGCCGCTTTACAAAGGTCAATCGGGCCATGGCCGAATCCTACGGATTTGACCGGATCAGCATCCTCGGAATGACTGACTTTGACTTGTTCACCGAAGAACATGCGAGGGCAGCCTATGAGGACGAGCAGGCGATCATCCGGACGGGCAAGCCAATTATTGGCAAAGTGGAAAAGGAAACCTATCGCGACGGGCATGTCACTTGGGTGACCACCAGCAAAGTACCGCTCTGCGATAATAATGGCCGTATCATCGGAACGATGGGTATTTCCAGAAGCATTACTGATATGAAACAGGTTCAGGATACGCTGGACAAGGAACGTATCCTGTTGAGGACCATCCTGAACAACGTGCCGGATCGGATTTTCGTCAAGGATCGAGAAGGTCGTTACATCGTGTCGAATCATCGTCACCGGCGTTTCCTACAGGCAACCAGCGACGACACCGTGATCGGGAAGACGGTGTACGATTACTTCGACAAGGAGGACGCCGACATCCTGCATAACGAGGACATGCACATAGTACGTTCGGGAATCGGACTGATCAACAGCGAGGAACAGCAGATCAATGACGACGGTTCCCTCGCCTGGTTCCTGACCAGCAAGGTCCCACTGGTCGACGAGAACGGCGACACGATCGGACTGGTGGGCATCGCCCGCGATGTAACCGATCAAAAAAACACCGAGGTCAAGCTTCGCAGCACCATCAACATACTCAACGATACGCGCCTCCAACTCATCGAATCGGAAAAGCTCAAGACAGTGGGACGCCTCGCTGCCGGCGTGGCACACGAAGTCAAGAATCCGCTGGGTGTGGTACGTCTGGGCGTCGACTATCTTCGTGGCCGACTCAAGGAGCGCAGAGAGTTCAAAGAGCTTCTGACCGACATGCTGCAAGCCACGGACAAGGCAAATGAAGTGATCATGGAGTTACTGGACTACTCCTCGCCGCACAAGATCAGCATGGATCCGATGGATATCAACACCCTCATCCGCAAGGTGCTCGCCCTGCTCCGGCATAATTTCAAGGAAGCCGGTATCCACATAACCGAAGACATGCTGAAGATGCCCCTCGTCGTGATGACCGATACGACCAAGCTTGAGCAGGTCTTCATCAACCTTTTCCTCAATGCGATAGCCGCCATGCCCAATGGCGGCGAGATCTGCATCCGCACCGAGCGCCAACGCATGAATCACACCGGTAGCAATGTCTCGGGAGAAATGACCGAACGCTTCAAGATCGGCGACCGGCTGGTCGTCGTTGAAATCGAGGATAGCGGGCACGGGATCAAGCAAGCCGACAAGGACAAGCTCTTCGAACCTTTCTTTTCCACCCGTGCGACGGGCGACGGCACCGGCTTGGGACTGTCCGTAACACGTAGCATTGTTGAAATGCACCATGGAATGATTACATTAGAGAATTGCCCCAAGCATACCGGCGCCTGCGCTCGCGCCATCTTCCCCGAATACACCGGTTCTACCAATGAGAGCTCACCCCACAGTCCATCATCGAAAAGTTCTCGTCATTGATGACGAAGCGTCCTTCACCCGAATGGTGAAGTTGAATCTCGAGACCACCGGCAATTACGAAGTCTACACGATCAACGAAAGCCGGAAAGCCTTTGATGCCGTCCGTGCTTACGAGCCGGACATTATCCTGCTCGATGTCGTCATGCCGGAAGTCGATGGCGGAGATGTCGCCAATCAAATCCGGAACCATGCGGACACCTCGCGCATCCCCATCATCTTCGTCTCGGCCATGGTCTCACGCAAAGAAAGCGGTAGCGGATTCTATAACAGCGGCGGTGAGCATTTCCTCGCCAAGCCGGTCAGTACGGAACTCCTGACCCATGCGATCGAGCACGTATTGACGAAGAACTAGCGCGCCTCGACGACCACCTTGACGCCTTCCTGGCGAAGGTTCACTTGGAAGGCTTCGTCGATCTGGTCGAGCGGGAACTTGTGAGTCACGAGCGAGGAAACCGGAATCCCGATTCGCTCGGCCCGCTGGAGGAAATGATACGCATTGGGGTATTCGAAGCTGTTGTAAACCCAGCTCCCGACAAGAGATATCTCCTTGGCGCAGAGATCACGGTGCGGATTGATGGCACACTCGCCAGCGTCAACAAAGTGCCCCACCTCGCAAATGCCCCCGCCGCGTCGAACCAACTTATACAAATTCGCGTGGGCCGCCGGCACTCCGGTCACCTGAAAGCCCCAGTGGGCACCCAGCCCTTTAGTCAAGCTCTGCACCTTTGCCGCGATTTCGTCGATACCAGAGTATTCCTTGTAATTGATCGTATCGTCCGCACCCATGCGACGTGCGATCTCCAGACGGTCTGGGTTACCATCCAGGGCGATAATGTTGTTCACCCCGTGAGTGCGCAGCACCGCGATCATGAGCAACCCGATCGGACCGCAGCCCTGTACAACCACGCGGGTGCGGAAATTCAACTTATTGTTACCGCAACTCTTTGCGCGCTCCAAGGCATGGCAAACCACCGCAGCCGGCTCGATCAGGCAGCGCAGCTCGACACTCATGTCATTGACCACGAAGAAAGAGGACCCCGGACGGATGATCAGGTACTCGCCGAAATAACCATTGAAATGATTGTCCGCTTCATCCGGCAGAAGTCCATAAACCTTGAGATCGTCGCTGAGATTCGACTTGGCCGGATTGTATTTTGCGATCAGGCAGTCAGGCGAGGTTTCCATCAAACTGGTAACGATCTTGTCCCCGACCCGCACCGGCTTACCAACGCTGTCCATTTTGACATTTGCGCCGACTTCGAGCACCTCGCCCGTACCTTCGTGGCCGAGCACATTCGGTGTCAGTCCAAAGGGATCCGATTTGTAGCAATGCACGTCGGTGCCGCAGACGCCGCAAGCTTCCACTTTGATGAGAATTTCGTCAGGTCCGATGGCACGGAGCGGGAACTCGCGGATCTCCAGCTTGCGTGGCTCAACCAAGACTGCCGCGCGTCCGGATTTGCCCGGGATGGACGAGGCCGGTTGCTTTGCAGCAGCCACTGAGGCCGACTTCTTCTTGTTCACGGACGCGAGTACTTCACTTACGATCCGACTAATATCTGTGTCACTTAAATTCATACTTAATTAAAATACTCTGCCAGCGGGAGCTAAAATTCATGGATAGATCGGTAGGGTTCGATGTCCTCATAGAGCCGATTCGGATCGTTAAGGATAACGCCCCTACCACACACGATTCAATTGTCTGAACTATTGGTAGTGGTTAGCGAGAGACACAAAATAACATGGTAGCCGCCCGGGGAACAGCGGCCAAATCGCAACAGAATCCTGCTATGACTGCGCTTTAGATACTCAGGCCGAGTTGCCCGAAAGCCAACTTGCGCTCTTCCAGCAGTTCGTCGTTGGAAGCCCTGATCTTGGACTTGGCGTAGTCGCTCAGCTTGATGCCTTCGACCACACGCCAGTTGCCCACGGCATCCACCTTGATTGGCAATGAAGTGATGATCCCGGCGGGTGTCTCGTACTCACCACGTGACACGACACAGACGCTATGAAAATCGCCGCGGGTCGGGGTGATCAAGTCACGTACGGTATCGACCACCGCATTGGCGGCTGAAGCCGCCGAAGAAGCGCCACGGGCATCAATGATCGCCTTGCCGCGCTGTCCGACGGTCGGAACGAAAGTATCCTTCAACCAAGCTTCATCTGCAATGACGTCAGTGGCCTTTTGACGACCGATCTTGGCGTTGTAGAAATCAGGGAACATGGACGGGCTATGATTGCCCCAGACACAAAGTTCGGAGACTTCCTTGACCGGCACACCCGCCTTTTGCGCCAGTTGGCTCTTGGCACGGTTTTCGTCCAGGCGGGTCATGGCGAAGAACTGCTCGTCCGGAATGTCCGGTGCGCTCTTCATCGCGATCAGGCAGTTGGTATTACAGGGATTGCCGACTACAACGACGCGCACGCTCTTCTTGGCATTGTCATTGATCGCCTTGCCTTGGCCCACAAAGACCTTGCCGTTGATTCCGAGCAGGTCTGCGCGCTCCATGCCCTGCTTCCGCGGCACCGAACCGACGAGCAGCGCCCAATCGACATCTTTAAAGCCCACACTCAGGTCCGAGGTCTGCACAATCTCGGTCAACAGCGGGAAAGCACAGTCGTCGAGTTCCATGGCCACGCCCTTGAGCGCGTTCATGCCAGGTTCAATTTCGATCAGGTTCAAAGCCACGGGTTGGTCCGGACCAAACATGGCACCGGACGCGATGCGGAAAAGCAAGGCATAGCCGATATTACCGGCGGCTCCTGTGACAGCGACGCGAATGGGGGCTTTTGATTTCATCAAAATAGTTCTCCAGTTTTCAGTTTGCGGTTTTCAGTTCAGGAGAGAACTGAAACTCGCTACGCGAGTTTCGACATAATCATGTCAGTGATCTTCTGGACCAGAGCTTCGTCCACATCCCCCTTGGGCGCTTGGCAGCTGCAGGAGCTGCCGGACGGCTGAGGTGCGGTGTTGATCGTCGTCGCACCGGCGTCGCAGAGTTCACACTCCTTAAGCTCGTCCAGGCGATGATCCGGCATGCCGAGTTTCTTACGGAGCAGGATCAGTTCCTTGAGCTTGTCCGGACCGTATTGCTTCGGACCGCCGAGTTGGTTGGTGATCGTCACGGTATGGCAGAAGGCGTCCGTGTTTTCCATCTTCCAGTAAGCATCCTCAACGTCCTTCCCCCAACAGATCACACCGTGATTCTGCATCAGGATGGACTGGTGCTTTTTGGCAAGTTGACCGACTTCGCGGGCGTTCTCAGGTGTGCCCGGTGTTTGGTAGCTGGCAAAACCAATTTCACCGAGGAAGACTTCCGGCTCGGGAATCAGACAGGAAGGCGGAGTCACACCTGCGACCGCGAAGGCGGTAGCATAAATCGGATGCGCGTGCACGCAGGACTTGGCCTTGGGCTCATTCTTCATGATACCGAGGTGGGTGTTGACCTCGGAAGTGCGCGGACGTGTGCCGGCCACCTGGTTACCGTCGAGGTCGACCATGCAAAGATCATCCGGAACCATGAAGCCCTTGGAGATCAGCGTCGGCGTGCAAAGCACGAGATTGTCGCCCACCCGAACGGTGATGTTACCGCCGTTGCCATCGACATACCCCTTGCTCCAGATGCGCTTGCCGATGTGGCAGATCCGCTCCTTGAGCTCCTGGATTTCAGGCGAATAGAAGAACTTCTCCAACTCCTGCGGCGTGCGAGGGTCGCCGCCCGGCGTCCAGGTGTATTCGGCATTCGGAAGGACCGGTTCGTGGATGCGGGGGCCATTGGCAGCAATCGCGGACGCAGAGCGCTCCGGCGCGGAGGCTGCCTGGGCTGGCGAAGCCTTGTGTTTACGCAGGAGGTCACGTGCCATCGGCGTGAGCATCGCGTTGGCGGGAACGGACGACAACGGCTGTCCCTGCTCAATCATCTTCTCGAGATCTTTAGCGGTGTAGAGCTTGCTCATGATATTTTGAATCGTTTGTGTTAAATTCAGGCCTCTTCGGGAGGCTGGTAAGTGTATTTGTCCAGCAACGCGACGTTGATGGTGTCGAGTGGAATCGGGAAATCGAAAGGCTGTGTCGCTTCGGCTCCTTCGACATAGAGGATCGGATCCCCCACTCCGGCACCGAGCTTGTCGTAAACAACAGGTGTCCATCCTTCGGCGACGCCATCCGGATTTTTACCCGAGAGCTCATCCGGCCCCATCGGACCAACCAACAGCCAGCGCGCTCCCTTGAACTGGGGAGCCGCATGACTGAGGGTCACTGTGCCGATGACGCGTGCGGGTTTCATGTTAGTCGATGATGCCCATCACTTGATTGCGGATGGGAGAAGTTTCGTCGTGGACGGTGCCTTGTGTCCAGGTACCGTCGGTGGTGATAAATACTTTGGAATGACGACCGGCCCCGATGGGGTCGATTGCTGCGAAAGGCGAACCCGCAGACTTCCCGTTTTCATCGATCGGCGTGCAGAGCACGATCTTCTGCCCTTTCAGGCTGGGGTGGCCGATGCTTGCAGTGGCATGGCCGTCTACGCGGGCAAGTAGCATTTCGAATTAAATGATGTTCAAATTGTCCACCAGCGTGCAGCGGCGGAAACGGGTGAAGGTACGCGGCGTGGTGATGCCTTCGCCGGTCGTTGTGGCAATGGAGAAGCTGATATAGCCTTCGCCGCCCATACCGAGGCCTGCGGTGCAGGGACCGTTCTTAACAAAGAGCGTGGTGTCCATCGCTTGGCCCATGATGGTCATGTTCTTCACGTTCATGGTGTGGACCATGGCGGAGTGCTTGTAGCCGTGCTCGGATTCCTTGGCGATACGGACCGCATCGGGGAAGCAACCGGCACGAACGATCGGCAGCAAGGGCATCATTTGCTCTTCCACCACGAAGAGATCATCTGGATCGGTTTCCGTGATGAGCATCTCGGTCTTCGGATCAACCTTCAGGCCTGCGATGGCCGCAAGTTTGGACGCATCGGCACCGACGTAAGCACGGTTCAGGACGGCGTGCGAACAACCGCCACCGCCATCCTTGATGTCGAAGACTTCCTTCTTGATCGCTTCGGTTTGCTGTTTGGTCAGGAGCACAGCACCTTGACGCTTAAGCGCATCCAGCGTGAGCTTGTAGCTGTCACCGACCGCGATGATTTGCTTCTCACCGATGCAGAGAAGGTTGTTGTCAAAACCACCACCGAAAATAATGTCCTTGGCGACCTTGTCGAAATCGAGGGCGGAGCAGTCGTCCACCACAACCGGAGGATTTCCGGGACCTGCGCAGATCGCACGCTTGCCGGTCTTCATCGCGGCATCGACCACGGCCGGTCCGCCGGTAATGCAGAGCAGGTTCACGTCCGGCGAGGCACACAGCTCGTTGAAGGAATCCAGTGAAGGCTTCTCGATCGTGCAAATAAGGTTCTCGATACCGAGTTCGGCCTTGATCGCCTCGTTGAACTCGTGGATCGCGATTGCCGCACAAGCGGCTCCGCCCGGGTGCGGATTGACAACGATCGCGTTACCCGCGGCCACCATGTTTACGATGTTACCGGCAATAGTCGGCACCGAGTGTGTCACCGGCGTGATGCTGCCGATCACACCCCAGGGGGCGGATTCTTCCATCGTGATCCCGGCATCCCCGCTCATGCCGTAGGGCGTGAGATATTCGGTGCCCAGCACGTTCTTGATGCCATAGAGCTTGCCGATCTTGTGATCGAGACGGCCGATCTTGGTCTCTTCGAATTCAATTTTGCCCCAGCGTTCGGCGTTGTCCGAACACATCTGCTTGACGATTTCGATGACCTTGGCACGACCGGCCCAGCCCTTCTTTTTGAGTTGCTCGAATCCACCACGGGCCGCTTTGGCTGCGGTCGCCGCATCCTCGAAAACACCATGGCGTCCGGGGCGAGACTTGATCGTGGGTGCGGATACTGTGCCGCCGGAAGACTGCAACTGTGCAAGCACTTCAGAGACGACATTGCGGATATCTACTTCACTCAATTGGCTCATTGGAAATATTTCCTGTTATCTAATTAACTGTTCTTGGCCTCGTAGGTCTTCTTACCGAGCACGTTGACGGTATCAACGAGCCCGACAATGGCGGCATCGACCGGCAACGCTTTCAGCCCATCGGCCTGGCGTGCGGAGCTGCCCTGGGCAAACATCACCAGTTCGCCCTCGCCTGCCCCAAGCGTATCGATCGCAATGATCGTGTTGCTGCCCGGTTTGAATTGGCTCGGGTCCTCGGGGTCGACCAACATTGGACGGACCAGCAGGAGCTTACGCCCCTTCATGCTGTCGTCCTTCTTGGTCGACACAACGGAACCGATGACTTTTCCCAGATACATCGGGACTACTTGGTTGCGGTGCGCTTGGCAGCCTTGAGTGCAGGAACGATCGACTCGATGTCCTCGTGCGGACGTGCGATAACGTGGGCACTGACAACTTCGCCGTAACGGCCGGCGGTTTCAGCTCCGGCTTCAATCGCAGCATTCACCGCAGCGACATCACCTGTAATGGTGGAGCTCACCAATGCACTGCCGACGCCCTTCATAGAGCCTGCCAGTTCGACATTAGCGGCTTTGAGCATCGCGTCGGTGCCTTGCACGAGAGCGATAAGACCTTTGGTTTCGAGGATTCCGATTGCTTGTTTAGCCATGGTATTTTATTAGGTTGAATTGGTATTTGGAAAATTGATACGGGATAAAGTTAGTGTGCCTGCTTGAAGCGGTAGACTTCGCGGGCGATGACGAGTTCTTCGTTCGCGGGAATGACCATCACTTTGATCTTCGAATCCGGCGCACTGATGATGCCTTCGGCTCCGCGGATGGTCTTGGCGTTTGCTTCGGGGTCGATCTTGACGCCGAGCCCTTCAAGGTCGGCGCAAACCGCGGCGCGCAGCTCGGCGTCGTTCTCACCGATGCCGGCCGTAAAGCTGATCACTTCGGCACCGCCCATTTTGAAAAAGAAACTTCCGGCCCAGTGGCGGATGCTGTCGATCAGGACTTCGCTCGCGAGTTTCGCCTCCGCGTTGCCCTGTTCGGCGGCTTCGCGGATATCGCGGGCATCGTTGCTGACCCCCGACAAACCGAGAAGACCACTTTCTTTGTTGAGTTGGCGTTCGGCTTCTTCCACGGAAATGCCCAACATCTTACAGACGTAGGGAATGGCCATGGAGTCGAGATCGCCGACCCGGTTGTTTTGCGGCAATCCGCTTTGCGGGCTGAACCCCATACTGCCCCCGATGGAGACGCCGTTCTGTATACCCGCCAGAGAGCTGCTTCCACCCAGATGGCAGGAGATCACTCGGAGCGGTTTGCCATTGAACTCTCCGGGGCCTTTGACGTAGAGCCCGCGTGCACGTGCCGCCACATCCTGGCGCTGCAAGAGCTCAGCGGAACGTTCGGCGATGAACTTGTGACTGGCACCATGGAAACCGTAGCGACGGATACCAAGCTCGCGCCATGCCTTGGGTATCGCATAGCTGTACGCGGCGGGCGACATCCACTGATAGAACGCGGTCTCGAAAAGAGCGACGCGTGTCACATTCGGCAGCTTGCTTTGGAAGCAGCGGATCCCTTCCGCATAAGCCGGATTGTGAGCCGGAGCGACTTCCTTGAAGCCATCAAGGGCTTCAAGGACACGCTCATCGGCTTCCACACAACCACTGAGGTCCTTGCCGAGGACGGTCTTAAAACCAACCGCGTCAAGGTCCTCCGCCGACTGAAGATGCCCTTCGTTCACCAAAGTCTCCAACATCTCCTCAATGCAGGGCGTATATTCGGTAACACGCTCAAAACCACCCTTGGCCAGCAACGCGGCATCCGCGTCACACATGTCAAAGAGACGGTATTTGAAGGAGGTGGACCCCAGATTGGCGACGAGTATCTTCATTTCTTTTGAGTGAATCAGTTTTCAGTTGGCTGGTTTTCAGTTTAACCGAAAACTGGTGAACTGATAACTGGAGAACTGCGTAAGCTGTACTTAGCCGATCCAGCTGCCCAGCTTGCCGAGATCGTCGTGCGGGCGAGGGATCACTTGAACGGCAACGACTTCGCCGATCTGGCCGGCGGCGTCGGCACCTGCTTCAACTGCTGCCTTCACTGCGGCGACGTCGCCGGTGAAAAACGCGGTAACGAGACCTGAACCGATCTTCTCCCAACCGGTCATGCTCACATCCGCAGCCTTCAGGGCTGCATCGCAGGCTTCCATGAGGCAGATCAGCCCCTTGCATTCGATCATTCCAATTGCTTGCTTAGCCATAATAAATTTCTCCCTTAAGGGTTATGCATCAAAGTATTTGAGAAGGTCGTCGTGCGGACGTGCGATGACGTTCGAACCGACCAGTTCACCGACGCGGTTGGCCGCTTCGGCGCCTGCTTCAACAGCAGCTTTCACGCTGCCAACGTCTCCCTTGACGAGAACGGTCAGGAAACCGCCGCCGATGGAGATCTGCTTTACGAGGGACACGGATGCGGCTTTCGCCATGGCATCGCTGGCCTCAATCGAGCCGGTCAGGCCCTTGGTTTCGATCAATCCGATGGATTCACTCATGATATTTCTGGGTTTTGGTTGTGGAATTGCGCGTTACGAACATTGAACGTTCAACTTCGAACACGGAAAGATTCGGGTTTGGGATTAGGGATGTCTAAAAGTTAAAAATTGAGCGTTGGACGTTCAGCGTTCGATGTTCACTTCACGAGCTCACAGGGCACGTCCGGACCAAAGCCGCAGGCATTGGCCTCATCGGTGTCGATATGAACTTCGAGTTTAAAGGAAGGATCCACGCGGACAAAGATGCGATCGAAGGTCATGCCAAGGTCGCCCTTGATTCGAAGCTTCATGAAAGACTTGTTTTCGACGCCGTAGTATTCGGCATCCTCCGGGGCCATATGCACGTGAGGAGCAGCGCGAATCACACCCTCCTCCATCTCGAGGAAACCGGCAGGGCCCATCAACATGCAACCCGGCGTGCCGGCAATATTACCGGAGTTGCGAACCGGGATCTTAAAGCCAAGCGAAATCGCATCCGTATAAGCCAACTCGACCTGGTTGAGGTCACGGCAAGGCCCGAGAATGCGAAGGTTGGAAATCACCCGGCTGCGCGGACCAATCAGCGTGACCGACTCCTCGGCTGCATACTGCCCTTCCTGATAAAGCCACTTCATTGGTGTGAGCGTGTGGCCTTTTCCGAAGAGGATTTCCACCGCCTCCTGAGTCAAATGGCAGTGGCGTGCGCTTGAATTGACCACGAGCGGGTTCGGAGCCCCCGACTTAACTACTTGCCTGCCACCAACTTGCCGACGCAGGCTTTCGCGGACGAGGGTTTCAATTTGGAAACGACTGAGTTGAGGTAAATTAGCAGAAGCCATTGGATTTATTTTGAAATTCGGCTTCAAAAACCAAATTTTCCACACATTTGTCAACATATATCTTGCATAAACCCAAATAAATCCAACATTCAGTCCACATGTTAGCCCCTGAGCGCCAGCAACAGATACTCGCCCTACTGGAAGAACGCGGCACCCTCCGCACGATCGACCTGGCCGAGGAATTCCAAGTCACCGACGAAACGATCCGACGTGACCTACAGGTGCTGGCAGAGAGCAATCAGCTGACCCGGGTCCACGGCGGAGCGAGCAGCTTGAGTGGCCGCCCCAAACTACAATCCTTCACAGAGCGGCGCGGGCTTCAGGTCGAGAGCAAGAAAGCCATCGCTCAAGCAGCCCTCAGCCTGGTCCAGCCGGGGCGGACTTACGCCTTCGATAGCAGCACGACCGCTTTTGCGCTCATCTCCGCCCTACCTGACTTACCTTACCGCGTCGTGACCAACGCCTATGCCGTGCTGGATCATATGACTCGCATGGAAAATGTGGAACTCATCTGCACCGGCGGACGTTTTCACCCGAAAACCCAAACCTTCGTCGGCGGCGAAAGCATCGACACCCTGCGCCGCCATAATGTGCACACCGCTTTCATTTCCTGCATCGGTTTTGATACCCAACGGGGAGCCAGCGAAGGCTTCGAACAACAAGCCACCTATAAAGAGCGCCTCGTGCAGCTCGCCGAAAGTGTCGTCCTGCTGGTCGACTCCACAAAGCTGAACCAACGCTCTGAATATTTCTTTGCAGGGCATGAAAGCATCTCCCTGATCATCACGGACAGTAACGCCGACCCCAAGACAATCGAAACACTCCGCAATATGGGCTGCGCGGTCGAAATCGCACCACTGCCCGAATCCAAAAGCTAACACCCCGATTCCTCACTAGATTCCATGAGCCAGAAGAAAGTCTATCTCGCAGTTGACCTCGGTGCCGGCAGCGGACGCGTCCTTGCCGGAGAATACGACGGAACCCGGATTGAGTTACATGAACTGAACCGTTTCGACAATACACCCGTCGAACTCCCCTCCGGTTGGCATTGGAATCTACCCGCGCTCTACCAAAACATCCTGGATGGCCTGAAAATCGCAGCCGAACGTTATGGCGACAGCCTTGTCAGCCTGGGGATCGACACCTGGGGCGTAGACTATGGCCTGCTGGACAAGGATGGACGCCTTCTCGGACTCCCTTACCAATACCGCGACAGCCGAACGGACGGAATGATGGAAGCCGCTTATGCCAAGGTTCCAAAGGAGGACATCTATGGCACGACGGGGATACCCTGCATGTTTTTCAACACCCTCTTCCAATTGGCGGCCGAAATTGAAACCCAAAATCCGGCCCTGGAAGTCGCCGAGGACCTACTCTTCATGCCCGACCTGCTGGGGTATTTGCTGACTGGAAAAAAGACACAGGAGCGCAGCATTGCCAGCACATCACAACTCTACAATCCGAACTTACGGAATTGGGACTACGAGCTCATCGAGAAACTCGGCCTGCCTAAAAAACTCTTCAAGGAAATCAGCGATTCCGGCACAGTGCTGGGGCCAGTCGCCCCGAACGTTGAGGATAAAACCGGCCTTAACGGATTGAAGGTCGTCACTGTTGCCGGACATGACACCGCTTGCGCAGTCGCCGCGGTTCCCAGCCAGGCACCAACACCAGCCTACCTGAGCAGCGGCACATGGTCGCTCATGGGGCTCGAACTGCCCACCCCCGTCATCTCCGGGCAATCCTATAGCGATGCGTTCACCAATGAGATCGGAGTGAACAATTCCGTCCGTTTCTTGAAAATTATTTGCGGCCTTTGGCTGATACAAGAATCCAAGCGTTACTGGCTGGCCCGCGGTGAAGATGTGCCCTACAGCAAAATGGCCGGCTTGGCTCGCGAGGCCGATGCCTTCCGTTCCCTGATCGACCCGGATGATCCACGTTTTGCTGAAGCCGGGCGCATGCCGGAAAAAATCCAGGAATACTGCGCCGAAAGCAATCAACCTGTCCCTCAAAGCAAGGGGGAAATTATCCGCTGTATCTACGAAAGTCTGGCTCTTCGCTACGCAGACGTATGGGAAAAGCTGATACAATATACAGAGGACAAGCCCAAGTCCCTGCACATCGTCGGTGGCGGTTGCCAGGACAAGCTGCTCAACCAGCTCGCCGCCAACGCGATCGGCGTCACGGTCACCGCCTGCCCCGTTGAGGCGACAGGCCTCGGAAACATCCTCACCCAGATGCTCGCCGACGGGAGCGTTCAAAACATCGGCGAAGGCCGTTCGATTGTCTTAAAATCCGCTCTGGTCGAAAGCTATGAGCCCGCTGATGCCGATGCTTGGGCTGAGGCAAAGAAGAAATACAAGAAGGTGATCGCCACAAAATAAGCGCTAAATATAAATAATTTTCGAATCAACTGAGATGAGCCTGCTGCACACCCCACCCAATCGTCCGACCGGCAAATCGGTCCAGATGATGACCACCTGTCTCTGTGACGCGTTTTTTGCCGACGTTGCCCAAGCCACCGTCGAAGTGCTGGAATTCCTCGGCTGCGACATCGAGCTTCCCGACGGCCAGACCTGCTGCGGCCAGCCCGCCTTCAACGCCGGGGACTGGGAGAACTCCCGCAAGGTCGTGCGCCATGTGGTCAAAACCTTTGCCGGAGACAAGCCGATCGTGGTCCCCTCCGGCTCCTGCGCCGCCATGCTCTTCCACGGCGCACCGCTCGAATTTGAAAAGGAACCAGATCTGGCAGAGGTGCAGGCCCTGGCAAACCGCACCTGGGAACTCATGGACTTTATCGTGCACGGTCTCGGTGTCACGGAATGGCCGGGCCAGTATGACGCCAAAATATCCGTGCACCGCAGTTGCCACCTCCGGGGATCAAAGAGCCCGGAAGCCATGGCGACCCTGCTGGGCTCGATCGAAGGACTCACGGTCGAACCGATCGAGGAAGTCGAACAGTGCTGCGGCTTCGGCGGGACGTTCTCGGTCAGCTTTCCCAATATCTCGCAGAAGATGGGCACCCTCAAGATCGAACACCTCACAGCCAGCAAGCCGGACGTGGTGGCGGCCGCCGACATGGGCTGCATGATGCATTTCGGCGGCATGATGGACAAGCAGGGCCTGCAAACCAAACGTCTCCACATCGCCCAGATCCTGCGCGACTCACTGAAAAACGCCGGCAAGCTATGAAAACACTTCAAAAAATCGACGCCGTCGCCCGCGACCTGAGCGAGGAAATCCACGACGCCAATTTCATCGGCGCGAAGATGAAGTCGGAGCGCCGCCAAGCCACACTCTTCCGGGACTACGAGGACCCCAACAAGCTGCGTGAAACCGCCGGCCGGATCAAGCAACACACCCTCGAACATCTGGACCAATACCTGGAGCAAGCCGAAGCGTCCTTCACCCGTAACGGGGCAAAGGTCCACTTCGCGGTCGATGGCGAAAGCGCCAATGCCACCGTCCTCAGGATCATGCAGGAGAACGGCGCCAAGCGGATGGTGAAATCGAAGAGCATGGTGACCGAGGAAATCCACCTGCTCGACTATCTCGAAAAGAATGGCATGGAAGTCGTCGAGACCGACCTTGGTGAATTCATTCTACAGATCGACGGCGACCATCCCTCACACATCGTCACCCCCATCGTGCACAAGAACCGCCGCGGGATCGCCAAGAGCTTTGAGCGTGAAGGACTCGGCGAATACAATGACGATCCGGAAACCATCACCCGCCGCGCCCGCAAGTACCTGCGCCAAAAGTATCTCGACGCGGATGTCGGCCTGACCGGGGCCAACTTTGTCTCCGCCGAATCCGGACGCATCGCCATCGTCACCAACGAGGGTAACGCCCGTTTCTGCATGGCCGCGAACAAGATCCATATCGCCGTGGTGGGCATCGAAAAGCTGGTACCGTCCGACCGAGACCTGGGCCTCTTTCTCAATCTGATCGGACGGTCCGGCACGGGACAGCAGCTGACCGTCTATAACCAATTTATCGGTGGCCCGCGCCGCGAAGGACAGCCGCACGGTCCGGAGCAGATGCATATCATCTTCGTGGACAATCGCCGCACCGAAGTCCTGGCCAGCGAGTGCCGTGAAATCCTGCGCTGCATCCGTTGCGGCGCCTGCTTGAATGTCTGCCCGATTTACCGCCAATCCGGAGGCCATGCCTACCGCAGTGTCTATCCGGGCCCGGTCGGGGCCGTCCTCAGCCCCCTGCTCGCGGGCAACCGTTTCCCCGAGCTCGCAGACCTGCCCAAGGCATCCAGCCTGTGCGGCGCCTGTAACGAGGTGTGCCCGGTCAACATCCCCATCCCCGACCTGCTCCTGCGCCTGCGCGACAAGGCAAAACGGGAACACGTCAGCGAAGCCATGAAGGGCACGCCGAAGCTGGGCATGTGGGCCACCCTCTGCTCGCAGCCGACGATGTGGAAGACTGCGCTGTCGATGGGGCATACCATGAATTATATTCCCACCGAAATGATTCCCCACCCCTCCGCCAAGGCCTGGCAGGCCAGCCGAAAGCTGCCGAAGTTCCAAGGCGGTGAATTCAGAAAATGGTTCAAGGGACGAAACAAAAACTAACGCCCTCGGTCTAAGCTCCCATGAAATTAACAACACTGATCTCCACCCTTCTTTTCGCCGCGCTTTCGACCAATATTCTTGGAGCAGCGCAAACGGAATTCGAACAAACAATTACCCGGAACCTCATCCGCGTGGAAGATGGCAGCCCCAAGGCGGTTGCGCCGGCCGAGCTCGGCAGCAAGGACTACTATGCCATCTACTATTCGGCCCACTGGTGCCCGCCCTGTCGGCGCTTCACTCCCAAGCTGGTTCAATTCTATGACGAGCAGTCGGCCAAGCATGACAATTTCGAGATCATTTTTGTCAGCAGCGACAAGAATGAGGACGCCATGCTGGAATACATGGTCGGCACCAAGATGAACTGGCCCGCACTGGAGTATTCACGCAAAAAATCATCCAAGGAACTGACCAAGTACTGTGGTTCAGGCATCCCCTGTCTCGTCCTTGTGGATAATGAAGGAAAGGTCCTGGCAGACAGTTTCGTGGCCGGCAAGTACGTCGGTCCCACAAAAGTAATGGAGTCACTCCGGGAGAAACTGGAGCAGTAGGCGCCGCAGTCTTAAAAATCATGAGCAACGATCGCGAAAAAATCTTCTCCGCCATCCGCAGCGCGCTGGCCCCATTGAAGGAACGCACCCCGAAGCCCGAATGGGACACGGACCTCGCCGTCTGCCGGGCAAGCGGTGAGTTCGAAAACCTGAAGGCGCAATTCGCCGACAAGCTGGGCTTCGCGAGCGGCAAGTTCTTCGACTCGATCGAGGCACTGGGCGCATTCCTGAAATCCGAAAGCAGCACCTTCGGCTACTGCGATCCGGAATTGGCCGATCAATTCCGTCAGCTGGAGGGCATCCGCTTCGAGACCGCCTACGACGAGTCCAAGATCAACGAGTACAGCTTCGGCATCACCAAAGCCAGCGCGGCAGTGGCCGAAACCGGAACCATCATGCTGAAGGACGGTGACACCAGTGCACGGCTCGCCGCCCTGGCACCCTGGATCCATGTCGCAGTGATCAACGAGAAGGATATCCTGCCCAATTTACAGGAAGCGATCCGGCGTTTTGGGGACGACCCTTCGATCATCTTTGCAACGGGACCCTCCAAAACCGCAGACGTGGAAGGCATCCTCATCGAAGGCGTACATGGCCCCGGTATTCAAGTCGGCCTCGTCATGCCTTGATCGAATCGGGAAAGGCCACCCGCCTCCCGTATTCCCAATTTCACGCACACAGCACCCAATCATTAATTATCCCAAGAATCATCATGAGTATAGATATGCAAAAATACATCGACTACATCAGCAAGGTCAGCGGCAAGATATTGCTCGGCTGTGACGGCTTCGTTGATGAGGTGTATCAAATTGTCAGTGAGCGTAAGAGCCTGACCGAATATACCCCCATGAACCAGCTGAAGCACTTCGGCGAACTGATAGTTGAAAGAGCCGATGGCGGTGTCGGACTCGAGATCGTGCACAAGCGCCGCTGCGAAGGAGGCTTTGGCATCAACACCGGCCGCGTGGCAGGCATGCTCGGCCTCCAACCCAGTCTGGCCGGTCTCTTCGGTGCCAGTGAAACCGATCCGGCTTTCGCCCCGTTTGAGGATATTTGCCAACTGATCTCCCTCGGGGATCCCGCGCTGACCCTTGCCTTCGAATTCTCAGACGGCAAGGTCCTGATGAGTGACCTCAAGACGGTCGCCAATCTGACTTGGGAAGACTTCGTCGCACATTTTGGTAAAGACAAGCTCAAGACGCTGTTTGCCGACGTGGATATTCTGGGACTCGGCTACTGGTCACTCACTCCGGATTTCGACAACCTGCTCAAGGGCTTCGTGTCCCAGTATGACGACGCCAAGACGCCCAAGCGCATGTTCTTTGACTTTGCCGACATCAAGAAGAAGTCAGCCGAATCCTTCACCAAAAGTCTCGGCCTGATCACTCAGTTCAATGCGAAAATTCCAATGACGCTCAGCATGAATGAGCACGAAGTCTTTGAACTGCTAGCACGCATCGGCATCGAGTCACCGGGGCACGACCCCGCCCGGATCGCATCCGCGCTCACCGCCGCACGCCAGAAGATCGGAATCGACGAACTGGTAGTCCACACGCCCACGTTCGCAGCAGCCTCGAGCAAAGACGACGGCGAAGCCTTCGCCATGCAGGAAACACAGACAAACGTCATCCGCACGGCCGGTGCCGGAGACACCTTCAACGGGGGCTATCTCTGCGCCTCTCTCGGGGACCTGACGGTCAAGGAGCGCCTGGTCATCGCCAACGCGGCAACCGCATTTTTCGTGACCCACGCCTCACCGCCGACCAAGGAGGAAATCATCGCGCAGATAGAGCAGGCCACGGACAAGTAATACCACTTCAACGAATTTCATAGGGACGCCTTTTCCGGGCGTCCCTATTTCATATAAGCCTTCGAATCCTCATTCACCTACGTACCACATCCGCATCGTCCTTAAGGTCGATGCGACACAATGACGGAATGAATAAAGAATGGGTATGAGGAGCAATCGCTTTCGCGCCTTCGTTAAAACCGCGAAATCAGCAACTCGCGCTCGAAGATCATTTCCTTGGGCAAATGCTGGAAGAGCTCGATAAAGAGTTCCTCATGTTGCAGGGTTTGGCGACGCAGGGTATCCCGGTCGATCGCCATCAAGGCTTCAAACTGCTCTTCGGAAAAGTCCAGTCCGCGCCAATCCAAATCCGAGTAGCTCGGCATCCAGCCGATCGGCGTCTCCTTGGCAAAGGCCCGGCCCGTAGCGCGCTCCACGATCCAGCGCAAGGGACGCATATTGTCGCTGAAGCCCGGCCAAAGCCAGTTGCCGTCCTTGTCCTTGCGGAACCAGTTCACATTAAAGATCCGTGGGGTCTCTGTCAGGCTGCGCTGCATCTTGATCCAGTGGCGGAAGTAGTCCCCCATGTGGTAGCCACAGAACGGCAACATCGCCATGGGATCGCGGCGCAATTTGCCCATCGTGCCTTCGGCAGCCGCCGTCATTTCAGAGCCGGTGGTGGCGCCGAGATAGACCCCGTGCCCCCAGTTGAAGGCCTGACTGACGAGGGGGACATCGCTCATACGCCGCCCCCCGAAGATCATAGCATGGACCCGAACGCCCTCAGGCTTCTCCCAGTCGGGGTCGATCACCGGACAATTCGCGGCCGGCGCGGTAAAGCGGCTGTTCGGATGCGCGGCGGGCGTTTCACTCTCAGGCGTCCAGTCATTCCCCTTCCAGTCGATCAAGTGAGCCGGCGGCTCTTTGCTCATGCCCTCCCACCACACATCGCCGTCATCCGTCAGGGCGACATTGGTGAAGATCGTGTCTCTGGAGCAGGATGCCATGGCGTTGGGATTGGTGCCCTCGGACGTCCCCGGCGCGACCCCGAAGAAGCCGGCTTCCGGATTGATCGCATAGAGGCACCCGTCGGGGCCCGGCTTGATCCAGGCGATGTCATCCCCGACACAAGTCACTTTGTAGCCCTCCATTTCCTTCGGGGGTATGACCATGGCAAAGTTCGTCTTGCCACAAGCACTGGGAAACGCCGCTGTCACATAGGTCTTCTTGCCATCCGGTTCCTCCACCCCTAGAATCAGCATGTGCTCGGCCATCCAGCCCTCGTCCCGGGCCAGGGTGGAAGCGATCCGAAGCGCGAGGCACTTCTTGCCCAGCAAGGCATTGCCCCCGTATCCGGAACCGTAGGAGACAATGGCACGCTCTTCAGGAAAGTGAACGATGTGCGTATTCTCCGGATCACAAGGCCAGGCCACATCTTCTTTGTCACCATCCAGCGGATAGCCCACCGAGTGCAGACAGGGCACGAAGAAGCCGTCGTGCCCCAGAGCCTCAAGGACCGGTGTTCCAATCCGCGCCATGATGCGCATGTTCACCACCACGTAGGGCGAATCGGTAATCTCGACACCGATCTTGGAAATCGGCCCCCCGACCGGCCCCATACTGAAGGGGATGATGTACATCGTCCGGCCGTGCATACAGCCTTGGAAGAGATCCTTCATCTTGCGCCGCATCGTCCGGGGATCTTCCCAGTTGTTGGTCGGCCCGGCACCGTCCTTATTCTGGGAGCAAATGAAAGTTTTCGATTCAACCCGGGCCACATCGCCCGGATCCGAGCGAAACAGGTAGCTATTCGGTCGTTTCGTCTCATTCAGCTTCACGCAGGTCCCCCGCTCGACCATCATCTCGAAGAGTCCGTCAGCCTCTTTTTGCGAGCCGTCACACCAGTAAAAAGTGTCCGGTTCGCACAGCGTGATCATTTTATCCACCCATTTCAGAAGGGCTTTATGGCTAGTGGGAGCAGTATTGATGGTAGTCATGTTTGAATGCTATGACCTGAACCTGAAATGGTAAGCCTAAAATCGAAAATATTCGCTTCCGAAGCTTTCTCCGCGAATCTACTTGATCCGCCTCAAGATTTCTCCTTCCTCCAAGGTTTGCGGCCACGCAAGGCCTCATCGATTCGAATTTGCAGATAACCTTTCCGTCCTGACTGAATGTCCCGTAAGAAAAAGCCCACCGACGACGAAACATTGGAGCTCGGCCTCGACGCCGCGCAGCACAACAGCCCCAAACAGGACGAATCCGGATCTGGCGGCGATGATGACATTTTCGACTTAGCCACAGACTCCGGACACGTCGATGACATGTTCAGCTCCTGGTTCCTGGACTATGCGAGCTACGTGATCCTCGAGCGTGCGGTCCCGCACGCCAACGACGGGCTCAAGCCCGTCCAGCGCCGGATCCTCCACTCCATGCGGGAACTCGAAGACGGTCGCTACAATAAGGTGGCCAATGTTATCGGCAACACGATGAAGTACCACCCGCACGGGGACGCCTCCATCGGGGATGCCATGGTCCAGCTGGGCCAGAAGGAGCTGCTCATCGACATGCAGGGCAACTGGGGCAATATTTACACCGGTGACTCCGCCGCCGCAGCCCGCTACATTGAAGCGCGCCTGTCCAAGTTTGCCTTGGAAGTGGTCTTCAATCCGAAAACCACAAAGTGGCTGGCTTCCTACGATGGCCGCAACAAGGAACCGGAAACCCAGCCGGTCAAATTCCCCCTGCTCCTCGCCCAGGGCGCGGAAGGCATCGCCGTCGGCCTCTCCTGCAAGATCCTCCCCCACAATTTCTGTGAATTGCTGGAAGGCTGTATCGCGCTGCTCCGCAAGGAAACACCGGTCATTTACCCCGATTTCCCCACCGGCGGGATCGCCGACGTCGCCGAGTACAACGACGGGAAGCGCGGAGGCCGGGTCAAAGTCCGCGCCCGCATCGAGACACGAAAGAAAAACCTACTGGCCATCACAGAGCTTCCCTTCGGCAAGACCACGACGTCCTTGATTGATTCGATCCTGTCCGCCAATGACAAGGGCAAGATCAAGATCGCCCGGGTCGAAGACAATACCGCCGACAAGGTGGAAATCCTCGTCTACCTACCTTCCGGATCGGACGCCGAGACCGTCGAACAGGCGCTTTACGCCTTCACCGACTGCGAGGTCTCGATCTCGACCAATATCTGCGTGATCGAGAACGAAAAGCCGCACTTCTTCGCGGCCACCGACCTGCTCTACCTCGCCACGGAAAAGACCCGCGACCTGCTCAAGCTCGAACTGGAAATCCAGCTCGGCGAGCTTGAGGAAAAGTGGCATTTCAGCTCACTGGAGAAAATCTTCATCGAGAAACGGATCTACCGCCGCATCGAAGAGGAAGAAACTTGGGAAGGCGTCATTGCAACGGTCGACAAGGGCCTTGATCCCTACAAGAAACAGCTCAAGCGCGAAGTCACCCGCGAGGACATCCTTCGCCTGCTGGAGATTAAGATCAAGCGTATCTCCAAATACGACTCCTTCAAGGCCGACGAGCTGATCAAGGCACTGGAGGACGACATCGCGGAAACGCTCAAGAACCTCAAATACCTCACCAAGTATACGATCCGCTGGTTCTCCGAACTGCTGAAGAAATACGGCAAGGGCCGCGAGCGGAAGACCGTGCTCGACTCCTTTGAGAAGGTCGTGGCCCAGGAAGTGGTCATCGCCAACGAAACCCTTTATGTCGACCGCAAGGAAGGCTTTGCCGGCTACGGCATGAAAAAGGACGAAGCCATCTGCAAGTGTTCGACCCTCGATGACGTCATCGCGATCAACCAAGAGGGCAAGCTGATCGTCAGCAAGGTCAGCGAGAAGGCCTTCTTCGGCAAGGACATCCTCCACATCGACATCTTCAACCGCGCCGATCCGAACGCGCTGACCTACTGCATGGTCTACCGCGACGGCAAGACCGGCCCCACCCTGGCCAAGCACTTCACCGTCGGCGGCGTGACCCGTGACAAGGAGTACGACCTGACGAAGGGCAAGCCAGGCTCCCGCATCTTCTATATTTCCTGCTATGAGACCAAGGGCGGCGAGATGGACGCCGTAAAAGTCAACCTCAAGCCGGCTCCACGCCTGCGCAAGACCGAGGAAACGGTCTTCTTCAAGGACCTGGCGGTCCGTGGACGCGGTGCAGGCGGCAATATCGTGACCAAGAACTCTGTCCGGAACGTGGTACGCCTGCCCAAAGCCGCACGCGAGGAAGCGGCCACCGAATAGCTTTGAAGCACTGGCTGCAGAACCGCCGCGTTCGTTTCGCGTTCATCGGGTGCCTCGGTATCGGTCTGCTCGCCTTTGTCCTCTACCATGTGCTCGACACCGAACCGGCGGCGGAGATCAGCGACTTCAGCAGTGATGGTTGCTCGCTCTTTCCTGACCGTTCCCTGATCAATAAGGACGATTGGTGCCAGTGTTGCTTCGAGCATGACATTGCCTACTGGAAAGGCGGCACCGAGGCCGAACGCCTGGCAGCGGATGCAGCCCTGCGCGACTGTGTGTTGCAAAGCACCGGCAACCACGAGCTCGCGGAAACCATGTATCTGGGTGTCCGGCTGGGAGGCAGCCCTTACTTCAAGAACTGGTACCGATGGGGCTATGGCTGGAACTACGAACGCAAGTACCGCGCCCTCAGCGAGAAAGAGGAGACGCAGGCCGCCTTTAAGTTGGCCAAATTCTACGCCAACAATCCGAAACTGCCCTGCTCCCGACAGCTAATCGGCCTAGAGTAAGGCCCCGAAGCCCCAGCCGGCTCAGGACTCGCTGTCGCGTTCTTTGGCGACATTCACCTTAAGCGGACGGCCGGACAATTCACGCCCGTCCAGCTGCTGGATGGCCAGATCGGCATCCTGGGCATCCGCCATGGTGACAAAGCCAAAACCGCGGGGACGACCGCCACCGGGACGATTGACGATGATGGCATCCTCAACGGTACCGATGGTGGCAAAGACCTCGCGCAGGTCATCGCCGGTGGCTTCAAATGGAAGGTTACCTACGTAGAGACGGACAGACATGTGTATGGGAAAATTTCGGGTTGGTGTATTAAGAGGCAAGTAAGTAGCGGGCGGACTCCGTGGCTGACAACCATTAATTAAATCCGGTTTCGGATTTGCCAAATACAGCGGTGCAGGCTTCCGTCAGGTTTTGACTGTATTGGCCGTGAATTCCGAAAAGAAGAAAAGTACCATCCTGCGCGTCTCCGCCTATCTGTTCCGCTACAAGGGACTGTTCTGGCTGACAATCGGTTTTGCCGCGGGTATGACCCTGATGGAAATCGCCGTCCCCTACGCGATCAAGGAGATCATGGACAACATCTCCGACACCGGTGCGATCCAGGGACTACTGATCGGGGTCGGCGTTATCGCACTGCTCTATCTCGGCAGCGAAGTGTTCAACAGTCTTCGCATCCGGGTCAACAATACCCTCGAGCAACGCGTACTCCTGGAGATGCGACGGGACCTGCACAGCAAACTTCTGCGACTGCCGGTTTCATTCTACGACCAGCGTAAGAGCGGCGAAATCTCCTCGCGTGTGATCGAGGACGTCGCCTCCGTCGAACGCGCGCTGCTGGACGGCACGGAACAGGGCACCGGCGCCATCCTCCGCATCATCGGGATCACGACCGTGCTCTTCATCATGCAGCCCACCCTGGCTTGGTGCGTATTCCTGCCGGTTCCGATTCTGCTCATCGTCGGGGTCTTCTACTCCAAACGCTCCCGTAAAATATGGAAACAGATCCGGGAAAGTGCCGGCGACTTGAACAGCCTGCTGGTCGAAGACATCCAGGGCAACCGCCTGATTCAGACCTTTGGCCTGCAGAAGCGTGAATCCGCCCGTTTCGAGGAAAAGGCCGAGGACCTGCGCCAGAAGACCCTGCACGCAATGTTCCGCTGGTCGCTCTACAACCCGGCCACGAGTCTGGTCACCAAGCTCGGCTTCCTTAGCATCGTGGCCGTGGGTGGGTATTTCGTCCTCAACTCGACCGCCGGCTTCAGCATGGGCGAACTGCTCGCCTTCTTCCTTTACGCCAACATGCTTTACATGCCGATTTCGCAATTGCACGGGCTTAACCACCTGATTGCCGCCGGACGCGCCTCCGGTGAACGCGTCTTCGAGGTCCTGGACGCGGAGGTCGAAGTCGACGAACCGGAGACGGCCCGGACACTCCCCGACGGCCCGATCGACGTTGTCTTTGAAAATGCACGTTTTGAATATCCGGGCCGACCCGCCGTACTGGAGAACTTCAACCTCACCCTTGCGGCCAACTCCGTGACCGCCTTGGTCGGGCATACCGGCGCGGGGAAGTCCACCGTGGCCAACCTGGCTATGCGCACCTACGATGTCACCGATGGTGAGGTACGGCTCTGTGGTATCAACATCAAAAACTTAAGCCTCAACGACTTGCACGAGAAGGTCGGTCACGTCGCCCAAGACCCCTTCCTCTTTGAGGGCACCGTCCGCGACAATCTCCTGCTGGCCAAGGAAAACGCCGGCGAAGCCGAAATGATCCAGGCATTGAAACTGGCCTGCGCCTGGGAGTTCGTCGACATCCTCCCCGAAAAGCTCGACACCAACATCGGGGAAAAAGGCATCCGCCTGAGCCAAGGTGAAAAGCAGCGACTCACCATCGCCCGGGTTCTGCTCAAGAACCCGCCTTTTGTTATCCTCGATGAAGCCACCGCCAGCGTCGACACCATCACCGAACGCAAGATCCAGCAGGCCCTCGACAATCTGGTGAGTGATCGCACGGTCCTCGTAATCGCCCACCGGCTATCCACCGTACGGCGCGCCGACAAAATCGTCGTGCTCGACCAAGGCAGCATTCTCGAGGCCGGCACCCACGACAGTCTGATCAATGCCGATGGGCATTACGCCGACCTTTGGCGGCATCAAAGCGACTTGATTCCGGAATACGGAGAGCCCGCCTAAGACAAGAATGTAAGCGTTTACCCCTTGACGGGTAAATTTTCGAGTCACTTAATATGCCACCTGTAAAACCTCAGTGACTTTAGCGCTCCGCCTAAGTTGGATTCATTCCTGCTATAGCTTGGGCAGGCTTCTTTTCTTAGCTTTTTATGACAACTTCCGGAACCAGTGATTCAAGTGAGACCATGCACAGAGAACTTATAGTGCAAAACAAGATGGGCATCCACGCCCGTCCGGCCGCTATGATCGTGCGTATTGCCAACACCTATTCCGGAGATGTCTGGGTTGAAAAGGACGACGAACAAGTCAATGGCAAGAGTATCATGGGCCTGATGATGCTGGCTGCCGGCAAGGGCTCCAAACTGACCGTTCGAGCCGAAGGCTCCGCCGAAGAAGCCAAGAAGATGCTGGAGGACTTGGAAGCTCTCTTCGAGCGCCGCTTCGAGGAAGCTTAGCCCGCCAAAACTCTCCTGAAAATTGTAGTTCACAGGTTGACTCCACTCCGTTTTAAACGTTCGTTTAAAACATGGCTAAAGCTCCTGCTGTCTCCCAGAAATCTGCCGACCGGACACGCAACCGGATCATAAAGGCGGCCGAAAAACTCTTCGCGGAAAAAGGTTTCCGCGCGATGACGCTGCGGGATGTGACCCGGTTGGCGAAAGTCAATTTAGCGGCGGTCAACTATCACTTTGGCTCCAAGACCGACTTGGTGCGCGCCGTGATCTGGCAGCGCTTCGAGCCGATCAACCGTGAGCGGATGGAGCAACTGAAGTCGTTGATCGAGTCACACGCGCCGAAGCCTGTCCCGGTCGAAGCCACGCTGGATGCGCTGATCCGTCCCCTGTTCAAATGCATGAACCAATCGGGCAAACCCGACACCACCCTGATGCAGCTGATCGGTCGCGCCATCACGGAACCGGCAGAATTCATCGGACCGCTGCACAAGGATTTCTTCGGCGAGCTCTGCTGCCGCTTCACTGATGAATTACGGCGCAGTTGCCCGGACATGACTGAGGACGAGCTACAATGCCGCTTCTATCTGGTGGTCAGCACGATGCTGGGCAGCCTGATCGAGCAGGTACGCCTAAATAACCTGACCGACGGTAAGTTGGACGCCGATCAGTTCGATAGAATGGCGGACGAGCTCATTCATTTCGTGGTCGCGGGATTTATTGCATAAATCGCCCTCCCAAAAGCATGCCCCTCAACCAAATCCAGTCTGCCCTCACCCTGACAACCGCAGCATTGCTGGCGGGCTGCGCGAGTGCGCCACAACCGGCGGCGGCTCCGGATCTGGCGATTCCGGGAAGCTGGGCCGCTCGCTCAACGGACGCGACTGGAGCGGAAACATGGGGCAGCCTCTTCCAGAGTGAAGGTTTGGCCGAACGAATCGAGATGGCACTTCTCCAAAACCCGGATTTGGCCCTCACTGCCGCCCGGCTCGATCAAGCCATTGCGGAAGCCCGCATCGCCGGAGCCGACCGTCTTCCGAGTCTGGGGCTCGGCCTCGGCGGCTCCCGACAAAAAATCAACAGCTTCGGTCCACAATCCGTCGGCGGCATCCGCTTTGAGAACTACGAACTGAAGCTCAACCTGAGCTGGGAACTCGACGTCTGGGGGAAACTCCGCGATCAGAAATCGGCGGCATTGGGAGAAGTCCAGGCCAGCGACTCGGATCTGGCCGGGGCGCGTCTTTCGCTGCAGGCGCGCGTGGCCCAAGCCTGGTTCAACCTGCTCGAAGCCCGGGAGCAATTGACACTGGCGGAAAAGAATGCGGCCGCCTATCAAGCGAATCTGGATACTTTGGAGAGCCGCTTTCAGCGAGGGCTGAGCGACGGCTTGGACCTACGGCGCATCCGCGCCCTGAGTGCCGGCGCCGAAGCCGAAGTCAGCAGCCGGCAACAGGCGCTCGACCAGGCGACCCGCAGCCTTGAAATCCTACAGGGAGCCTATCCCGACGGACAGACGGAGACCGAAGCGTGTCTGCCCGCCCTCCCCGCGGCACTGGACGCGGGCTTGCCCGCCTCCCTGCTGGAACGGCGCCCGGACCTGATCGCCGCGGAACGACGCCTGGCCGCGAGCGAGGCCACGCTGAACGCCGCCCGCAAGGAGCGTCTCCCGCAAATCAGTTTAACCGCGTCCGGAGGCACCGCCTCCCAGGAATTCAAAGACCTGCTGGACAGCGATTTCTCGGTCTGGAGCCTGGGAGCCAATCTCGCCCAGCCGGTCTTTCAGGGAGGCCGCATTCAGGGCGGGATCGACCGGGCCGCTGCCCAGCGCAAGCAAGCGGCCGCCAATTACCGCAGCACGGCACTGCAGGCCTTCTACGAAGTCGAAACGACCCTGGCCGCTGAAACCTATCTGAAGCAGAGCTACGCACACATTCAAGAATCCGCCGACGAAGCCGAAGCCGCTGAAGCGCTCGCATGGGAACGCTACCGCAACGGCACCACCGACTTTTTGGATGCCCTGGACGCCCAGCGCACCTCTGCCAGTACCCGAAGCCAGGCAATCCGCCAGCGCAACCAACTCCTGCAAAACCGGATCGAGCTCTATCTCGCACTCGGAGGCCCGGTCGACCGTCAACCATGAGAACGATTCTACCACTCTTCATCCTTGCCGCAGCCCTACTCGCCACCGCTGCGCTCATCCATTTCAAACCGGAGGCCAAGGTCGCCACACCGCAGCGACCGGTGACAACGATCGAGGTTCTGACAGTCGAACCGGCAACCGTACAGCTGACCGTATCGAGCCAGGGCACCGTGCTGCCGCGAACCGAGACCAACCTGGTCGTGGAAGTCAGCGGACAAATCATTGAGGTCGCAGACAATTTCCGGGCCGGTGGCCGCTTTACCGTGGGCGATGTACTGCTGCGGATCGATCCGGCCGATTACAAAGCAGCCGTGGCCGCCCGGGCCGCCGATTTGGCAAATGCGGAACTGGCCCTGGCCCAGGAAAAAGCGCTGGGGGAGCAAGCCCTGGCCGACTGGAAGGCATTGGGCAAAGGCACTCCCAGCGACCTGACCTTGCGCAAGCCCCAACTCGCGCAGGCACAGGCATTGGCTGACAGTGCTGAGGCCGCACTCGAACGCGCCCGGCGTGACCTAGACCGAACCGAGTTAAAAGCACCTTACGGTGGACGTGTACTCAGCAAGTCGGTGGACCTGGGACAGTACGTCATCGCGAACCCGGCCAATCCCATCGCCACCATCTTCGCAACGGACATCGCGGAAATCCGTCTGCCCATCACCGAACACGAAGCCAGCTTCCTACAGGATCCAGAACAGGCGCCCGCAACCGTTCACCTCAGTGCGGGGACACGCCAGTGGACCGGCCGCCTCGTCCGCCTGGAAGCAAGTCTCGACACCGGCAGCCGCCTTCTTTCCGCCATTGTCGAAGTCAACGATGCCTTCGCCAATACCGAGCAAACCATGCGACGGGGCCTGTTTGTCGATGCGGTGATCGAAGGTCGGACAATAAACCAAGCCTACGAGCTCCCCCGCTACGCTCTACGCGGTTCCGACACAGTCTATGTGCTCACAGATGAAGCGACATTGGTCACCCATACCGTCGAAATCGTGAAGAGCGACATCAACCGCATCGTCGTTCAGGACGGCCTCAATCCCGGAGATCAGGTCGCGACCAGCCCCATTGCCTACTACGTGGAAAATATGCCCGTCCGGGTCCTTAAAACCGAATGATTCGCTGGTTCACACAAAACGGCGTTGCCGCCAACCTGCTTGCCGGGATTGTGATCGTGGCCGGGCTTTTCATTGCCCGCACGGTCAAGCTCGAGCTCTTTCCCGAGCTCGACCTTGACATCGTGAGTGTCGCCGTGCCCTACCCCGGGGCGGCCCCCGAAGAAGTGGAAACCGGCATTGTCGAGTTGATTGAAGACCGCATCCAGGATGTTGACGGGATCAAGAAGATCACCGGCACCGCAGGGGAAGGCTACGGCTCGCTAGCCATCGAAGTGGAGCGCGGTTACGATGTCACCGAGATACGGGACAAGATCAAGACACGGGTCGATGCCATCACGAATTTCCCGGAAGAAGCCGAGGAACCTACGGTCGAAGAAATCCTCCTCCGCAACGAGGTCATCTCCCTAGCCATTTACGGCGATACCGACCTGAAAACACTCAAGAACATCGCGGAAAGCGCACGGGACGAGTTGAGCATACGCGAGGACCTGACGCAGGTGGATATCAAAGGCATCGCCGACTACGAGATCTCCATCAATGTGTCCGAGAAGACCTTGCGGCGCTACGGTCTTAGCTTCGCCCAAGTGGTACAGGCGGTCCGTTCGAGCTCGGTTGACATTCCCGGTGGCACGATCAAATCACGCGGCGGCGAAATCCTCCTGCGCACCACGGGCAAATCCTACACCGGCCCTGAGTTTGCCGACATTCCCGTCATTACCCGAAACAACGGAACCATTATACGTCTCGGCGACATCGCCGAGATCGACGACGGCTTTGTCGATGACCCGCTGATCACGAATTTCAACAGCAAGCGGGCCGTTGTCCTGAGCATTTTCGCGGTCGGCGACGAGAGCGTTCTGGATATCGCCAAACGGGTCCGGAAATTTGCCGACGACTTCGAAGCACAGTTGCCATCCGGCATCCAGATCGAACCTTTCCGCGATCTCACTTACTATTTGAAAGGCCGCCTACAAATGCTGATCCAGAACGGGATCTTCGGCCTAATGCTGGTCTTTGCCGTCCTGACCCTGTTCCTGCGTCCCTCGCTGGCCATCTTCGTCATATTGGGCATTCCGATTTCCTTCCTCGGTGCCCTGCTCTTCCTCCCCGGGCTGAACATCAGCATCAACCTCGCATCGCTCTTTGGTTTTATTCTCGTGCTGGGGATCGTGGTGGACGATGCCATCATTGTCGGGGAGAGCGTCTTCACCCAGTTCCAAAAACACGGCGGTCCCGGTGTGGAAGCCTCAGTCGCCGGCACCCACAAAGTCTCGATCCCGGTCACTTTTGCCGTCCTCACCACCATCGTCGCGTTCTTGCCCATTCTCACGATTCCCGGCTTCCTCGGGAAGTTCTTCTTTCCGATTCCGGTCGTCGTCATCGCCACCCTGATCTGGTCGCTCATCGAGTCCAAACTCGTCCTGCCCTATCATCTGACGCTCTGCCGTGTGGGCGGAGGCGACCGCGAAAAGCTAGGCTGGCTACGACGTCAGCAACGCAGGATCGCAGACGGACTCGAACGCTTAATCGAGAAGTACTACCGCCCCTTCGTCCGCCTCGTCATCCGTTTTCGCTATGCCACCGTAGCCACTTTCATCGGCATCCTAATGCTGATGATCGGCATGCTCGCGGGCCGGCACATGCCTTTTGTCTTCTTCCCCGAAGTGCCTTCCGACTACATCGTGGCCAGTCTCGTCATGCCGGAGGGCACCCCTTTCGAGCTCACCGAGAAAGCCATCCGTCAAATGGAGTCCGGACTGGATGAACTGATTGAAGAGATCAAGAAGGAGGGCCACGGCGAACCGTTCCAGAATGTCATCATCACCCTCGGCTCCCAACCCTTCGGTTCCAGCGGAGGTCCGATGGGTACTAGCGTGACACAGACGAAATCGAACATAGGGGAGATCGTGGTCGAATTGATCAAGCGCGAAGACCTGGCCGGCGGGGGTGACATCGAGACACTGTCCGCTCCCAACTTGGCCAACCGCTGGCGCGAGCGCATCGGCCCGATTGCAGGGGCCAAGGAACTGACCTTCAATGCCAATGCCGCCGGCGGGGCCGGCAGCCCGATCGACATCCAGTTGTCCGGACGTGATTTTGCACAGTTGCAAGCCGCCTCGGAAGCCATCAAGGCCAAGCTGGCCACCTACGAAGGCCTCTACGACATCCGGGACAACTACAGTAGCGGCAAACGCGAGATTCAATTGGACATCAAAGCTGCCGCACAAGCCCTCGGGCTCCGTCAAAGCGATCTGGGGAACCAGGTGCGGGCCGCCTTTTACGGGGTCGAAGCCCAGCGCATCCAGCGTGGACGCGACGACATCAAGGTCATGGTCCGCTATCCGCCGGAAGAACGGCGCTCGGTTGAAAACCTCGACGAGCTACGGATCCGTACCCCCGAAGGAAAAGAAGTACCCTTCGAGGCAGTGGCCGACTTCGACATCGACGACGGGTTTTCCACGATCACCAGGGTGGATCGCCGCAGGGTACTGAATATCACAGCCAATGCCGATAAGAACGTGGCGGACCTGGTCTTGATCAAGGCCGACTTGCGCGGGGATGACGAAGCGCATGGCTATCTCAGGCAAATCATGAAGGACTATCCCGGAGTCTCCTGGTCCTTTGAAGGGGAAGCCCGTGAACAGGCCGACATCTTCGCCAACCTGAAATACATGACCCTGATCGCCCTTTTCATCATTTATGCGCTCCTCGCAGTGCCCTTGAAGTCCTACATCCAGCCTTTCATCGTCATGATCGTCATCCCTTTCGGCCTCATTGGAGCCATCGGAGGGCACTTTCTGATGGGACAATCGATGAGCATCCTTTCCATACTCGGCTTCGTTGCGCTGGCGGGCGTCGTTGTCAACGACAGCCTCGTCCTTGTCGACTTCATCAATCAGGAACGAGCCGCAGGCATGCCCATCCGGAAAGCCATCGAAGAGGCCGGCGCCATGCGCTTCCGCCCGATCGTACTCACCTCCTTGACCACCTTCGTCGGCCTGCTTCCGCTACTCTTTGAAACCAGCCTGCAGGCACAATTCCTGATCCCAATGGCCACCTCGCTCAGCTTTGGCGTGCTCTTTGCCACCGCCATGACACTCCTGTTGGTCCCCGCCTTCTACTCGATCCTCGAAGACATCCATGACCTCGCAGGGAAGGCCTGGAAGGCCATCCGAAATGGGCTCGGCCGCTAGTTCCGGCTTGTGTGGAACCAACAGACCGGCAGAGACTCCAATAGATATCCATGCTTTCCCGATTCAGCATCCTACTCATTTGCCTGACACCACTGGCCGCCGCCCAGACCGACTTCGCCTCGGAACGCCTCCTCGGCATCGCCAACAAAGAGGAAAAGATCTACAAGAAGATCGCGGAGGACCCGGAGTTCTATTCCGCGACGGACCTGGACCGGCACATCCAGGAACTGGTCGATGCCTACCGCTCCTATCTGGCCGACAACCCCGATGATCCGAGTGCCTACATCCTCTACGGGAAGCTGCTCCGCCGCCTGGACGAGAATGAGCAGGCCTTTGAGTCCTTTCTCAAGGCCGACGAATTGGACCCGAACATCGCCGTGGTCAAACAACAAATCGGCACCCATTTGGCCGAACAAGGCAAAGGGAAGGCGGCCCTTACTTTCTACCTGCGGGCAGTCGACCTCGAACCCGAGACTGCGGTCTACCACTTTGCATTGGGACAGTTACTCTACAGGTTTCGTGACGATTTCCTGAAGGAGAACATCTTCACACGCGACGCACTGGACCGTGAGATGCTGCGCGCGTTCCGGCAGGCCGCCGTACTGGAACCCGAGAATTTCGATTTCCAGATGCGCTTGGGGGAAGCTTACTACGACCTAGCCAGCCCCGACTGGAAAGCCGCCCTGCTGCACTGGAAGAAACTGGCGAAAACCGCCGACAGCGACCTGCGCCTCGAAATCATCCACCTGCACCAAGCCCGGACACTCGGCAAATTGGGCCGCTACGAAGAAGCCCAAGAGTTGGCCGACACCGTGCAGACCCCCGGTCTGCAATACTCGAAAAACGTCGTCCTCGATGAAATCCGCCAGCACTAGACTGAACCGATGACACCCGAACACCTGGCCAACGGCCTGATTTTATACCTGATCCTTGTGATTTGCCTGAGCGTACACGAATGGGCCCATGCCTTCGTGGCCGACAAGCTGGGAGACACGACACCGCGGTCCCAAGGACGTGTCACCCTGAACCCGATTGCGCACATGGACCTGATCGGCACGGTCATCCTGCCGCTGGTTATGATTCTCTTCAATCCGGGCTTCGTGATCTTCGGCTGGGGCAAGCCGGTCATGATCGACAAACGCAAGTTCAAGAACTGGAAGCGCGACGATATCCTCGTCAGCATGGCCGGGCCGGCCTCCAACCTTCTGCTCTGTGTTCTGGCAACCATCGTCGGCGGCTTTCTCATGCGCTTCAATCCGGAACTCTCGGATCTCTTCGTCCGCTTCATTGTGGTCAATGCCATTCTTCTGGTCTTCAACCTTGTCCCCATTCCGCCCCTCGACGGTTCGCATGTATTGAAACACCTGATCGGGATGAAGGAGCTCACCTACTTCAAACTGTCTCGCTACGGTTTTCTCATACTTCTCGTCCTGATCAACTTCCCCCCGTTCCAGAAAGCCATCGGCATTGCCATGTTCGCGGTGACGGGTGTCTTCACGAATCTGGCTCAAATCATTGCCGGCGGATGAGTCGGCAGGGCCACCGGGCTGAATTAGAAAATTCCCGTTATCCTTTCAGCTTGAAAGCCTCTTCCGCAAAGGTTCACATAAGGGCCAATGAAGCAGTCCCGGCTCCAAAAGATACTCCTTAAGACACTCACTATCTGTACGTTTCTAGCTTGCAGCCCGATTAGTTTCACCCAGGCCTATGCCGAAGGACCACCCCCCTTCGCCTTGGAATACAGGGACTGGTTATTATGGAACAAGAATACAGTGCATGCAGCACTGTCAGGTTATAATCAAAATTCGCGACAGTACTATTTGGTATCTCCGGATGGAAAAGGAATGGAGATATCCGCCAACAGTTTAAGCACTTCGGATAAACTGTACATCAAAGGCATCCTGGCCCCCTTGACGACTCCCCGTTACCCCTATCCGCCCTTACCATGGGGACAGGCTTTTCTTTTTGAGGATCAACTCTCAACCCGGCCCATGCACCTATACACAGGTCCGGCAGCCCGGACTCCCCCCGAGTATGAATTGGCAAAGTTGAATTACGAGGACGACCCACGATTCAACAATTTCGCAGGTTGCCTACAAACGACACTGACCTTCCTAGGCGAAGCCAGCGAATGGTCGCATTTTGAAACCGCCTTCTCAAAGACACCCGAGAACAAATTTGACGTCATCCACGCAGCCCGTCAAATCAGACGACAAGGCGTGCATTTCACACTAGCGCCCAATGAGCTGGCGAGGGAAAATTCCATGCGGACCGGATCTTATTCCCGAATTGAAACCGACCCAAAGGACTTCATTGACGGCATACGTTGGTTTATCGGCTACCAGCATACTCCGGTCATCTGCTATTCAAGGCAGCAGAAGAAGTCGTACCTGCTGGTTGGCTACGATATGATCAAGGAATACTTTTACTACAAGGAGGACAATTCTTCGGCAGACCCGAAACGAATGTCTTTCAAGCAGTACGAACAATCCAAACCGGTCATCCTCGGCTTTTTTAGAGCGACAACCGAGGAGGAGATCCGAGCGCTGAATGAAGCACAACGCAGGGAGCAGGCACTGAGTCTCCTGAAAAAGGGGAACTTCAAGAATATGCGGGTGCTGGCCGAGCAACTGTATCGTGAAGGAGCCAATGTCTCCTACCTCGATTACAACTCAGCCAATACCGCAAGAAGCAAGAGCAAGACCCGCGACTATGCTCGCGATAAAGCCATCGAACGTGTCCTGATCTCTCTGGAAAAGGACTATCTCGCCGTACTACCTTACTACGACGGGAAAAACATGCATATCATCGTTGTCACCGGTTACGACAAGAGTACCCATGATTTCAAATGCCTTTGTATGTCAACGGTTAGCCGCCAGTTCGTCGACCGCCAATTCAGCAAGGGAGACTTAATTCAAAGCTGGATCGGCGAGAGTCCGCGTGGTTGGCATCTGGAAGTACTGGAAGTCAGTTTGTGAGGCTACACACAGGAACCTTAAAGTAAGAGGAGGCGCTTTTATTTTTCAGCCTCCACCTGGAGTGAATCCTGAGGCACCCTTACTAAACGAGTTGCCATCAGGAGCAAAACACACACTCAAACTCCTCCTCTGCAAGGGGAGGTGGCCCGGCTCGCCCGGGACGGAGGGGTCTAAACTCAAGCCTACCCATTGAATCACTCGACTGGATCGAGCTCACGAATAACCTTTACGCAAGTCTGATCCGATGGCATCCGTCCACTTCAACAAGCCCTTCCCCGCAAATCGACGATGAACATGAATGGCACGGACTTAATGAGGGGAATTGAATATTTGGGCCTATAGAGGCTTTGGGCGGTAGTGGCTGCTTTAGCTACCATATTACGTCCTGCAGGTGCGTCGACTTGCTGGCGACTGAAGTCGCCACTACGGATCATTGCCTTAAGTCCGTGCCATTCACGATGAACATAAAAAAGCGCCTCCGGAGAGGCGCTTTCGTCGACTAAGAAAATATGTTTCTAGTAGCGGTAGTGCTCGGCCTTATAGGGGCCCTCGACTTTGACCCCGATATACGCCGCCTGCTTTTCGGTCAGCGTGGTCAGCTTGCAACCGATCTTCTCCAAGTGCAGACGGGCGACTTCCTCGTCGATGTGCTTCGGCAGGATGTAAACACCCGGAGTGTATTTCTCGACCTGCTTCCAGAGTTCGATCTGGGCCAGGGCCTGGTTGGTGAAGCTGTTCGACATGACGAAAGACGGGTGTCCGGTCGCGCAACCGAGGTTCACCAGACGACCTTTGGCCAAGAGGTAAATGCTGTTGCCTCCAGGGAAGGTGTACTTATCCACCGCCCCTTGATCGTCGGGCTTGATTTCCTCGACTTCGACACCGGGCATGTCGCTCAGCTTGCTGACTTCGATCTCGTTGTCGAAGTGGCCGATATTACAAACGATCGCCTGGTCCTTCATCTTGGACATCGCGTCGGCTGAAATGATTCCGTAGTTACCGGTCGTGGTCACATAAATATCCCCCCAGCCCAGCGTATCTTCGACCGTCAGCACACGGTAGCCTTCCATGGCTGCCTGCAGCGCACAGATCGGGTCGACCTCGGTCACAACGACCTGGGCGCCCATGCCACGCATGGCAGCGGCACAGCCTTTGCCCACATCACCATATCCGCAGATAACGGCCACCTTGCCGGCCACCATGACGTCGGTGGCACGCTTGATGCCGTCGATGAGGGACTCGCGGCAGCCATAAAGATTGTCGAACTTCGACTTTGTCACCGAGTCGTTCACGTTGATGGCAGGCACCAGCAACTTGCCGTTTTTGTGCATCTCGTAGAGACGGTGCACGCCGGTGGTGGTTTCCTCTGAAACACCCGACCAGTCCTTCACCACCTCATGCCAGTGGTTCGGGCTCTCGGCCTTGACCTTCTTGAGGAGGTTCTTGATCACGGCTTCTTCCATGCTCTCCGAGTCGGAATTGACCCAGTCATCGCCATCCTCGAGCTCATAGCCCTTATGGATCAGCAGGGTGGCATCCCCGCCATCGTCGACGATCAGCTGCGGGCCGGAACCGTCCGGCCAAGTCATGGCCTGATAGGTGCACCACCAATATTCTTCCAGCGTCTCCCCCTTCCAGGCGAAGACCGGAACATCCAGATGCTTGGCCACATAGGCTGCGGCGTGATCCTGGGTGGAGAAAATATTGCAGGAGCACCAGCGCACATCCGCCCCCAACTCCTTCAGGGTTTCAATCAGGACCGCAGTCTGAACCGTCATGTGCAGGGAGCCCATGACACGAACGCCCTTCAGCGGTTGCTCCTTCGCGTATTTCTCACGTGTCGCCATGAGACCCGGCATCTCATGCTGCGCGATCTCGATTTCCTTGCGGCCGAAGTCGGCCAAGTTGATGTCTTTGACCTTATAGTCGGTCTTGGTCTCGGTTAGTGTACTCATCTGATTCGTATATTGTAATTTAAATTGTGTGCCCGTGAAGAAACGCGAAGAGGCGCGAAGATTATTTGGTGTTGGCGATACGCTCCCATTCGAGTCGACCGTAGGCTCCGAAATTGACCAGCAAGCCCAACGGATAGCCAGTAGCTGACAGGTAGTTGAGAACCTGAGAGCGATGTTCGTCGGTCAATTTCTTGACTGCCTTTATTTCTAGAATGATTTGATCAAAAACGAAGAAATCAGGCTTGTAGTGGTGCTTTAGCTCGCGGCCTCGATATTCGAGCTGGAGCGTCGCTTGTGGCACGAATCCGATGCCTTCGAGCTCAAAATCGATCTCCAAACATTCCTGATAAACCGGCTCAAGGAAGCCATTGCCCTTATCCGAATGCACCCGCATGCAAGAACCAATGATGGCATAACACTCATCCTTAAAAATCAGAGTCGTATCTTCACTCATATCAACCTCCCTTCGCGTTTCCTTCGCGTATCTTAGCGGGACAAGCTACAGTGCCGCCTTAAGCGCCTCCGCCTTCGCGGTGGACTCCCATGGCAGGTTTTCCTTCGCGAAGTGCCCGTAATGGGTGGACTCGCGGTAAATCGGTCGAAGGAGATCCAGTTGGCTGACGATATCCGCCGGTTTGAAGCTGAAGACTTTCTGGGCGGCCTCGGCGATCTTGCTGTCCTCGACAGTGCCGGTACCGAAGGTGTCCACGTGGATGCTGGTCGGATACGGGTGCCCGATCGCATAGGCCACCTCCAACTCGCAAGCTTCGGCCAGTCCGGCCGCCACGATATTCTTAGCGACCCAACGCGTAAAATAAGCGGCCGAGCGGTCCACCTTGGACGGATCCTTGCCGGAAAAGGCCCCACCGCCATGACGGGCCCAACCGCCGTATGTATCCACGATGATCTTACGGCCGGTCAAGCCGGCATCCCCTTGCGGGCCCCCGATCACGAACTTGCCGGTCGGGTTGATCAGGTATTCGGTGTCATCCTTTAGCAATTCAACCGGAAGCACCTTGCGGATCACCTCTTCGATACAGAATTCACGAATCTGGGCCTTGCTCACCGCCTCGGTATGCTGCGTTGAGATGACCACATTCTTGATCCCAACGATCTTGTTACCATCGTACTCCACCGCGACCTGGCTTTTCACATCCGGACGCAACCAAGGCACTTGAACTTCCTTGCGCTGACGGGCCATCTCACGGAGCAAGCGGTGGGCAAACATGACCGGTGCCGGCATGAACTCGGGTGTCTGGGTGCAGGCATAGCCGAACATGATTCCCTGATCTCCGGCTCCCTGCTCGGCGGTATCCTTCCCCTCTGCAGACGAAGCGTCGACCCCCTGGGCAATGTCGGACGATTGTGCGGTCAGAATATTCGAAATGAAGACCTTGTCGGCATGGAAGACATCGTCGTCGTTCACGTAGCCGATCTCCCGGATCGCCTGGCGTACAATGGCTTCGTAGTTGAGCTTCGCATTCGTGGTGATCTCTCCCGCGAGAATCACACAGTTGCTTTTCACCAGAGTCTCACAGGCAACACGGCTGGCAGGGTCCTGCTCAAGACACGCGTCGAGGATACTGTCGGAAATATAATCGGCAACTTTGTCGGGGTGGCCCTCACCAACGGACTCGGATGAAAAGATAAACTGATTGCTCATAAGGCGGCAGTATCCACGGCCACCTCATGAAATGCAAGATTTACATCAACATATCAGGATAAATTGATACGTACTTCAAATTTCGGACCCATGCCCTCCCACATCGAAGCGGTAATCCATGGTACGTATCGACTGCCGGGGGTGGACGACCTGCATCACCTGGCCGATACTGCAGTGCGATTGCAGGGGATGCCTTAACTTGCGCTCCGGGTGAATCCGGTAGCGATTGCGGCGGCCCACCCGCTCCCGGCTCAAGTAGCCGGCTTCCTCCAGATCTGCCACAATCCGCTGCACCGCCCGCTCGGTAATCCCGATATCCAAGGCGACCGTACGCAAGGGCTGCTCCGGATCGCGCGAAAGATAGAAGAACACCTGTGCGTGGTTGGTAAAAAAATCCCATGAATGAGTGGCGGGCATGAATGAGTGCTAACAGCAGAATCCCCTGAAATAAAGCACGAAATAGTTTTCGTATATCAAGCAAGCACAGGGTCAGATTTGTCGCTTCGGGTTTGCCTATTGTGTCACATGGGGGATGGTGGGGAGATGAGCGGAATTCGGTGGTGGCAATGGCCCAATGTACTGGCATGGGATGCCGCCTTGGTGGCACTGGCTTGGCAAGCCCTTCTGGCCGCCGGTCTCGGCCGCCCCTGGCATCCGGCGGCGGCCACTGTGCTCGGCCTGTCGGTTTGGTTGACCTATCTGGCAGACCGCCTGTTTGATGTCCGACAGCGTCGGGCAGATGATTTACTTTCGGTCCGTCATCGATTCGCCAAGCGTCACAGCAAGCGGCTTTGGTACATTTGGTTTGGCGTACTGCTAATCGACATGACACTGGCTTTCGCCCTACTGGATCAGCCACAATTGAACCGTGGTTTCCTAATCCTCGGATTGAGTGCGACCTACACCTACTTGAATCAACGCCTCTCCCCTCGTTTTTTTCCAAAGGAAATCTGTGTGGCAATCATCTTCGCTGGAGGTAGCGCAGCCCTGCTGCCACCTCCCTTCCCCTGGATACCCGCGCTGGCCCTCGCCTTACTGTGCTTTATCAACTGCCTGATGGTCGCATCACGGGAGCGTGAAGTCGATGCCGCACTCCGAGTACATTCCCTCACACACTGGCCGCTCCTCCCGCAAATGGCTCTAGTCAGCCTGATGGCGGTCCCAGTGGAATGGCTCCTACCACCGGCCCATCAGATTGCACATCTCTTATCCTTGGCAGCCTTGGCGGGTCTATTTGTCAAACGCCATAAGATTCCGGTCGAGCACTACCGTGTCTTTGCCGACAGCGTTCTTATCGTGGCACCGCTTACCACACTGGCGCTGCTGTAGCAAAGCGGTATCAGTAACTGAACTGCAGGTCGCCCTGCTGCATCACTTGGAGCAAGCGTAGGAGACGGGTCGTATCCTGCGCATTCACATTCAGGGTGAAATCAAGCGGGACCCGGGTGTTGTCCTGGAGTGATTCACCGACAAACTTCAGCTGGACCGGCTTGTGCTCGCTCCCCCCTGGAAAGAACTGCAGATCGAAGCGTGAGATCGTGAGATCCCCCAAAGCCTTTTCAGCCATACGGTATTGCTCATAGCCTGAAGATTGCGGGCTCATTCCACCTGTCAGCAAGCCCTCGACAGGATACGAGAGATGCGCAGTTGACTGTTCGGACGGAAGACGAAGGTTGCCTCCTGCCAGGATCAGTCCGTCCCGCCAGGCCAAGTCAAGACTCCCGCTGACCCGACCTTGAACCCGTCCCTTAAACTGGGGAACCATGCTGGCTAGCGCATCGAGATCGATTTGATCCAGACGGACCTGCGAGTCGATCTCCCATGACTGCGGCTGAATCGAAAAATGAAGGGGCTCCACTTCCAGACGACCACCGAGAATCGAGGTTTCCAAGCCGTCCATGTAAACTTCACCGGTATCCTCGATACGAATACGGCTTTGCATGTCATCAATAACAGCCCCGGCGGCATCAATCTTTCCCGCCTTCAATTCCATAGCCCCCGAAGGGAAGTCTCCGGAGAAAGCATCCAGTTTAAATGAGGCCTGCACGGACTCAAGGGCAAGTGCCTCCGTCTTCCCCGAACGCAAGACGACCGCCCCATGCCCCGTCAGGTCATTGAGCTTCCAATCTTCGAGCTGCAAGGTCATTGCCGCCTCGGCTCCCGCATCCATGATCCAGCCTTCAAACTTCGCCCCGGTCAGCGCACGCAGTAGGCTTGCATCAAGCTTCGGTGTCGTCACTTCAGCCAGAAAACTCCCCGTTCCTTCCAAGGCATCGAATCGACGGCCTCCAGTTTGTTCGAGCGAGATACGATTCGTTTCCGCCGTAAAGACGAGCCCCAGACCGTGGTCCGAGAGCGTGACACCACCATGTGCTTCTCCCGGATTCCAGCCCCGGTAACGTAACGAATCGAATGGCAGGTCGAGATACACCCGAAACTTGCGCGGTGCGGATAATGCCAGGCCCAAGCCGGTCCCCGGCGATCGCCCATCCGCCTCCGGGGCAAAAAACTCAAGCGGACCTGTGTTCGCGAGCAATGTAAGCATGAGTTCCTCGGGAGTTGCTCCCGACCAGCGGAGGTACCCAGAGGCCTCCATCATGCCGCTATGCCCATCGATTGGGTCAAAATACAATTCGACCCCCTCTTCGAGTAAGGATGCTTCCCATCCCGGAATCATACGGTCCAAAAAGCCCGGGATGTCTTCAATGCCGAGCGTATAGTCCACCCCAAGACGCGGCTCATCTGCAATCCGCTTGAGCATAACCCCCGTATGAAAACCAGCCCCCGTCAGTTCAAGCACGAGGCTCGTGACACCTGCCGGTAGATGCTCCAAATCTGCCCGAAGCGCAACCGGGATCGTTTGCTCTCCCCTCCGCAACTCCAGCTCCGATAGATCAAGCGTCAACATCAGGGCAGGCAACTCCCCCATCAGGGCAGAGACCTGGGCAACCTGTGCCGGCAAGCCGGACAACAAGTTTTCGATAGTAGCGGTCAAGTCTGCGGAACCTGGCTCGGCGGCCTCCCCATCCGGAAGATGCCACAGCACACGGGCACACCGAACATCCAGAACCGTCGGAAGCGAGGGCTGTGCAAGCGATAACCAAGTACCGGACAACTGCAACTGTTCCAGTTCCAGTCCAGGCTCACGATACCAAGCCATCTGCACTTCAAACCCCTGCAGGCTCAGGCCGATACGCTCGATAGCGCACTGGGCTTGCCGTGCCTGGAGGTAAGGCTGGAGCGCCCATTGTAATAGGCTCGGCAGTTGCCAGAGGCAAAGAAACAGGCCAAGACCCAAAAGTATGAATCCGATCAAGACCAGTCGAATGAGTCGGTTCAGCCCTGTTCCATGCATGAGTCAGGCTGTCACAAAAGCCGTTTTTCGGCTAGTTCAAAGTGAAAAGCGAATCAAACAAGCCCGGGTTTACCCGTATTTGGTGGACATTGACGCCCCGGAGGAGCGTCTCACCAGAATAGAACTCGATTTTCCGAGCAAACCAGACCTCCTGAGTCTTAGTGAAATGAGAGAAAACCATCCGTTCGGACTTCTCCTCACCGGACTCAGACACTTTGGGTCGTGACAATTGTACTTCCTGAAAATGCTCCAGACTGAGCCAGATATAGTCAAAACGCATCGGTGCATCCGGCAGCACCTTCAAACGAACAGCCGGTTCGCCGTTGATCTCCTCGATCGCTTCGACTTCAAGATAGTCCTCCCGACCGTCCATACGATAAAACGGTCCGTCGATATATACATCCCGCAAAATATCCTCACGATCCGCCCCGGTCACTTCTTCTTGCCGGACCTCCCCTCCGACAGATTCCCAACGCTTCCAAACCTGTTCGCCATCCGTAATCGTTTCGACCGAAGAATCCCCGTAATCGATAATCATGCGCATTTTGGATGGACGCTTGCGATAGATTTTAAGCGACACTGGCTTTACGCCGGGAGCGTCTGACAGTGACTCACAGTTGACAATGAGACTTTGTATACCAGCAATCCCCGAACGACCACCATTGGCTTTCGTATAGTTATGGTAAAGCTCGGTCAGGCTGGGCAAAGAAGCCTCTGCCATCCCCGCGGAGACGAGGCAAAACAAGCAAAAACAGGATAGCTGTATCCCTTTTGAAATCTGAAGGCGAACTCGCCGCATGTACCCATGGCAAAGCCAAAGCGCCGCCAAGTCAATCGCAGGAAAAGCCTGTTTCCTTATTCCGTAATATCAGGTGCCAAAACGACACGAAAACCGATTGAATTACTATTCAAATCCTCTCGCACCGAATCACGCGCAGCGGAACGAACTCGCACGGCAAAGTCCTCCCAACTGCCGCCGCGTACGGTAATACGGCCACCGTCTTCCTCTCGCGGGCGGGGATCCACCTGATCACGCCCCTCCAAACGTCCATTATAGACGTCCAAGGTCCACTCTTTCACGTTCCCATGTACATCGTAGAGTCCCCAATTATTGGGTGCAAAGGACCCCACTTTATGCGTACCGTAACCATCGGCGCCCGAAGTCCGGACCGAATCCGGCGGATACACGCCACGAAAAGCGCCCATACTGGAATCCGCTTCATCGCCAAATGAAAATGCGCCCGTCGTACCGGCCCGCGCTGCATACTCCCATTCCGCCTCCGTCGGCAAACGGTAGACATAGCCCTCCGGCAAACGGTTGGCATCCGCTTCGAACTTGGTCAACAAGCTGCAGAAATATTGGGCATCTTTCCAAGACACGGAATCGACCGGGTGCTGACCGGTGCCAAATTCGGAAGGATTTTGCTCCATCAGCCCACGGTATTGGGACTGGGTCACTTCATAAGTCCCCATCCAGAATCCACGGGTAAAGGTGACCGAACCCTGTGGTCCCTCGTTTGGCAAACGTCCGGGTTCCCGCATCGGGCT